>JAUMNV010000087.1 GCA_031295725.1 Collinsella sp. | reverse complement strand
ATTTGGCATGCTGCGCGCCGAGGCCGGCGTCCACCGCTTGGTTCGCATTAGCCCCACCGACGACAAGAAGCGCCGCCAGACCACGTTTGCCGGCGTCGAGGTCATCCCCGTGCTACCCGATGATATCGACATCGAGATCAGTCCCGATGACATCCGCGTGGACGTGTACCACGCGAGCGGCCCGGGCGGTCAGGGCGTTAACACCACCGACTCCGCCGTGCGCGTGACGCATTTCCCCAGCGGCATTGTGGTCACCTGCCAAAACGAGCGCAGCCAGATCCAGAACAAGGCCGCGTGCATGCAGATCCTCAAGGCTCGCCTGTACGAGATTGAGCTCGAGAAGCGCGCCGAGGCCCTGGATGAGATTCGCGGACCCAAAACCACGATTGGTTTTGGCAACCAGATCCGCAGCTACGTGCTCTACCCGTATCAGATGGTTAAGGACCTACGCACGGGCGTTGAGACCAGCAATGTCGAGGCCGTTCTTGACGATGGCGACCTGGATCCGTTTGTGATTGGCTATCACCGTTGGGCTACCGGCAACGCTGACGCGGAGACCCCGTCCGCATAGACCGCTCGGTTTATGCGGAAATGGATTAAAGCCCTCCGAGCAGGGTGGTTTTGTATCCAGAACATACCCTGTACAGGGGTGGTTTTTGTCCGGCGAATCGGTAGAATCGAATACAAGAAGAAGTTCAAAGCGCATCCGATGGGGTGCGCTTTTTTAAAGGAGGCAGCATGGCATATCGTCTGGACATCAAGCGCATTCTTTCGATGAACTTCTTTCACGATCTGCCCCAGATCATGTTGGGGTGTGCCTTGGCCGCCATCGCGACCGACCTGTTTTTGATTCCCAACGGCCTTGCAGCCGGTGGCGTTACGGGCCTTGCGACTATTATCCAGGCAGTCGGCGCAGCGCGAGGCGTGTCGCTTCCCGTCGGTATCCAGACCATCGTGATGAATGCCTTGCTGCTACTGGTCGTTATGCGCGAGGGCGGCATGTTCTACGTGGTGCAGACGGCGACGGGCTTTGTGCTGCTGGGCTTCTTTACCGATCTGTTTGCCCCGTTTGTTGCGCATCTGGCACATGCTGACCTGATGCTTCCCGCTATGTGGGGCGGCATTATCACGGGCATCGGTTACGGCATGGTATTGCGCGCCGGCGCCAACACCGGCGGCTCGGACACGATTGGCCAAATCATCTCGCGTAACACCTCGCTGCCGGTGGGCTCGACCGTCATGGCAATCGACGTTGCCGTGTGTGCGGCATCGGCCCCGGTCTTCTCGCTCGAAAATGCTCTGTATGCAGGACTATCGATGGTGATCAGCGGCTATGTGATCGATGCCGTGGTCGATGGCGGCAATAAGCGTCGTATGGTGCTCATCATCTCGGACAATTTCCCCGATATCGCGGCCGACATCATGTATGGTCTGGGCCGCGGCTGCACCAAATTAAAGGCGACCGGTATGTATTCGGGCGTCGAGAAGCCGGTGATCATGGTGATCGTTAGCCGTCGAGAGCTCAACACCCTCAAAACGATCGTGCGCGAGCGCGATCCTCACGCCATTGTGACGGTCGCCGACGTTACGGAAGCCTTTGGTGAAGGATTCAAGGACATTAACGCGTAGGCTGAACTTCGGTTTGCGGATCATTTTTGTGCCAGGGCGAGAGGCAGCCACCGCATCCAAAAGACGTTCACATTGATAAACCGTTTCATCAGCGGTTCTGCCTGCTAAATTGCTCAAATAATGATAAAAACTCTGGTAAAGCCATCAGTTTCCAGCATAATGAATGACGTACGTGCATTGCGGCTGTGTTGGGATTACCTTCGGTGCCGTGCGCATTTTGCCTAATGAGGATGAAAGGAAGGCACAATGAGCGACGAAGAGCTCAAAAAGGTTGCCAACGAGGTAAGGAAGGGCATCGTCACCGGCGTGCACGCTGCCAAATCCGGCCATCCGGGCGGTTCGCTCGGCGCTGCCGACATCATGACCTATCTGTACTTTGAGGAAATGAACGTCGACCCGGCCGATCCCCGCAAGGCCGATCGCGACCGCTTTGTGCTCTCTAAGGGCCATTGCGCTCCGGGCCTGTACGCCGTGCTCGCCGAGCGTGGGTTCTTCCCCAAGGAGGATCTCGAGACGCTGCGCCATATCGGCAGCCACCTGCAGGGTCACCCCAACATGAACGACACCCCGGGCGTCGACATGTCCACCGGCTCGCTCGGCCAGGGCATCTCCGCCGCCGTGGGCATGGCCGTTGCCGCCAAGCACTGGGGCGATACTTACCGTACGTACGCCCTGCTGGGCGACGGCGAGAGCGAGGAGGGCCAAGTTTGGGAGGCCGCTATGTTTGCCGGCAACCAACAGCTCGACAACCTCTGCGTGATCGTCGACCACAACGGCCTGCAGATCGATGGTCCCGTCGAGGAGGTCAACGACCCCATGCCGCTGGCAGACAAGTTCCGCGCCTTTAAGTTCCACGTGGTGGAGCTTGCCGACGGCAACGACTTCGATCAGATCCGCGCCGCCTTTGCCGAGGCCCGCGCCACCAAGGGTCAGCCTACTGCCATTATCGCCGAGACCACAAAGGGCAAGGGCGTCTCCTTTATGGAGAACCAGGTGGGTTGGCACGGTAAGGCCCCCAACGATGAACAGTTTGAGCAGGCCATGGCAGAGCTCACGGCCGCCGGAGAGGAGCTCTAGGATGGCAGACGTCAAGAAAATCGCCACGCGCGTAAGCTACGGCGAGGCCCTCGTCGAGCTCGCCAACGAGCACGATGACTTTGTGGTCCTCGACGCCGACCTGGCCGCCGCCACGCAGACCGG
>JAUMNV010000086.1 GCA_031295725.1 Collinsella sp. | reverse complement strand
GAGCTAATTGTTCAGCATGCGGTCGAAGCTTCCCGAGTCGCCATCCCGATAGTCTGCGGTCATCAGAATCTCCTGCGGAATGCGCCCGCCCTCGCGCAGCACGTTGCGGAACTGCACGCGCGTAACCATGGGCAGATCCTTGATCGTCGCTGCCAGGTTCTGCGGCACACCCTGGTTGGCAGCCGCGGGCTCGCACTCTCCGCCGGCCTTTACGCGACGCTTATGCTCGGCGAGCATGGCGCGGTACATGCCGGCATGCAGGCGAATCTCAACCACATTGGCATTGCGAGCCTGCTCGACGATGCGCGCGCCCTCGCGATCGATATCGCCCACGTAGTAGACGTAGTTAAAGCGATAGCCAATCTCGGCCAGATAATCATCCAGTGCGTGCGAGACGCTCGCCTTGCAGCCGCCGCCAAAAATCACGCCGCCCACCTTGGTACCAAAGAGCTTGGCATGTTTGCGTCCGCGCAGGAGCTTGACGATCTCGTCATAGGTATCCAGGTTCTCGACCATAATGAACGGCTTGTCGGCGCCCAGCGTAAAGAAGCCCGTAAAGTGCACGGGGCGATTGGGGGCGACCTTGATCGCCTGCATGCTGATGCCCTTTTCGGTCATACGCCTGATCAGGCGCTCACCGTGCTTGCCGTCAAAAGCCTTCTCGTCGTTAAAGATCTGGTAGGCACGCTGGCGGCGCGAGGCAACCGGCGTATCGGCACCTCGATTCTGCTCGATCCAAGCCTGGATGATTGCAATTTCCTCGGCAATCTTGCGGTTGGACATCTCGTTATGCTGAGTGCGCTGCGGAGCCTTTTTGCCGTCCTTGCCCTCAACCTTTACGATCTGTGTCTGCTGCTCCTTGATCTTAGAGAGCGCCGTAGGCGTAGGGACAACTTTGAGCAGCTGCCTGCCTAAAACGCGGGCAAGGGCAAACGCCGATACCTCACCGTGGACGGCCGACTCGGGCTGCTGGGCAGCAGTACCTGCTGCGGCAGACTCCGGCTTCTTCTGAGACTTGCGCTTAGAATCGCCTTGGGAATTGCGCTCGCGCTTCGGCATAGACGCCTGCTTCTGCGGACGATCGGACTTGCTCTCCTTCGCCGGCTGGCGCTTAGGCTGCCCCGAAGAAACCTCGGCCTTCGCATCCTCGTCCTGCGGCGTGGTCCTCTCGGCTGCAGTCTCGGCATGGGAACTGCGGCCCCCACGATGGCGACGGCGGCGAGGCTTGCTCGACGCGCCCTGCTCCGTCCGCTCATCAGTAGGCTCCTGGCCCTTGGCCTCGGCATCAACCTCAAGCTGCGGCTCAACAGGCTTCTGCTCGCGAGCCTCCGGCTCAACGGCCTTCTCGTCCTGGGCGGTCGAAACCGACTCGCCCTTCTCCTGATGCTTTACGGAATACGCGCGTCCCGCAAAACCGCGGCCGGGACGACACGAACCCGGAGCCTTCTTGGCAGACTCCTCAACATCGTCTGCAACCTCAGAAGACTCTTCAACCTCACGCGCGGCATCCTGCTGTGCAGTCTTAAAGTGAGCACCGCGACGACGCTTGGGCTCTTGGGCCTCCACGGGCTTTTGCTCCCTCGCGGGCTTCTGCGACTCGGCAGCAACCTCGGTCTCAACAGCCTCAGCATCCGTCTCACCCTTTCGAGCAACGGCGCGACGGAAGCGCTCCTGCTGGGCGCGGCGCTGCGCATCGCGCTTGCCACCCCCGCCAAAACCGCCGCGTCCTGCCTTGGCCGTAAAGGCACGCACGACGTTCTCATCGAGCAACTCATCGGTATCGACATGCTCACGCGGAGCAGTTTCTTCCACAGCAGGCACGTCAGCGGAATCCTCGACGACAAAATCTTCGACGGACTCGGCAGGCTGCTCCTGGACATCGCGGATCTCGGCATTGATGGTATAGAACGCCGGGCGCCCGTTAATGCCGCTACCCTCGATCTTGGTCACGATCTTTGCCGCGATAAGCTCATCGCGCATCGCCTTGGTGTCGCACTCCTTATCGACGGAGCGGAAAATCTGCGCCAGCGCACTCGACTTAATCTTGAGCGCCTTGCGGCAAAGCAGGTCGTAGGCAACCAGCTTGGCACGCTCAGCAGAAAGCGACGTCTGGCTGCTCAGGCGCTCAGCCAAAGCATCGACATTGTTTTGATTATCGGAATATACCGTCTTGGCCACGGGGCCCCTTTCATATGTACACATATACGTCTATATGGTACAACGCGCGCCCTTATCCACGCAAAACATCTGCGAGAACACTCGAGCGTCACCCGCTTTCGCATGAAAAAAAGACCGAGCCCGCGAAGTCGCGGACCCGATCTTTCCGAGTCATATGGATGGAACGGTTAGTCCATCAAGCTGACTAGGCCTTGGCGGCCTCGGCGTCAGCGGGAGCCTCGGCGGCAGCGGCGCGACCGTACTCGGCCTTGCCCATCTCGGACCACTCGGGCTCCTCATCAGGCATGGAGCCAGCCTCCTTGCCGAAGAACTCCTTGAGGCAGTTGACGGCAACGATGAGGCCCAGGACCATCAGCAGGACGGCAAAGACGAGCTGCAGGCCCTTGGTGGCGGCGACGGAAACAGCAGCCGTGGTGGCGGTAGCCGGGATGGTGCCGAAGAAGCCGTAGGCCTGGACGGCGGTCATGCAGCCCATGGCGCTCTGGACCAGCGAAGTGAAGGTGCAGCAGAGCAGGAAGACAACGGGCACGTAGAGCATCCAACCCTTGCGGCCGGTGCACTTGCAGAACACGGCGAGGGTGATCATGGTCATACCGCCGAGCAGCTGGTTGGAAGCACCAAAGAGCGGCCAGATGTTGGCATAGCCGCCAAAGGCGAGAGCGAGACCGGGAAGCAGGGTGACGACCGTGGCGAACCAGGGGTTGCCGAGAACCTTCATGTAGCCGGCCTTGGACTCGATGGCCAGTGCGTCGTTGGTCTGGGCAAAGAACTCAGAGAACGAGGTGCGGGCGATGCGGGCGACGGCGTCGAGCGAGGTCAGGGCCAGAGCAGAAACGTTCATGGTCATGAAGACGGTAGCGAGCGTGCCGTCAACACCGAAGGCCTGCATACCGCGGGAGATGCCAGCGGCAAAGATCTGGAACGGCGTGGAAGCGACGCCGGCGTTGAGGGCGCCGGTACCGGCAGTGTTCATGTCGGAGAACATGATGCCGGCGACGATGATGGCGAGGATGCCGACGAAGGACTCGACGACCATGGCGCCGTAACCAACCTTGACGGCGTCCTGCTCCTTCTCGACCTGCTTAGAAGAGGTGCCGGAAGAAACGAGGCTGTGGAAACCGGAGAGAGCGCCGCAAGCAACGGAGACAAACAGGACCGGGAACATCATACCGGAGGCACCGGAGAAGCCGGTGAAGACCGGAGCGGTCATCGTAGCCTGGCCGTGAACACCCAGGACAACGATGCCGAGGACAGCGCAGGCGATCATGACGATCATCATGATCGAAGTGAGGTAGTCGCGCGGGGTCTTGAGCATCTGGATGGGCATAGCGCCAGCGAAGACCAGGTAGACCATGACGACAGCGAACCACTGGAACTTGGTCAGATAAACCGGGAACTGCATACCAACGGCGAACATGAGCACCATGAGCACCACGCCGGTAACGAACTCGGCAGCGCCGGTGAGGTTGAACTTCTTCTGGGCCCAACCAAAGGCCATGGCGACGAAGGTGAACAGGATGGAGATGGTGCCAGCGCAGCCGGCGGCATAAGACTTGGTGAAGTCGATGGCACCGGTAGCAGCGCCAGAAGCGTCAACGGCCGGGGTGAACATGAACGTCTTGCAGACCATGTCGGTGAAGGCAGCGATGACGATGATGCAGAACAGCCAGCAGAACAGCAGGAACAGGCGACGGCCGGTCTTGCCGATGTACTTCTCGATGAGCTGAGCGAGCGACTTGCCGTTGTTCTTCATCGAGGCGTACAGGGCACCAAAGTCGTGGACGGCGCCAAAGAAGATGCCACCGACGAGGACCCAGAGCACGACGGGCAGCCAGCCAAAGGCCATGGCGACGATCGTACCCGTGACAGGGCCGGCACCGCAGATCGAGCTGAACTGGTGCGAGAAAGCGGTGAAGGCGGAGACGGGAGAGAAGCTCTTGCCGTCCTTCATGCGCTTGGCCGGCGTGAGGGCCTCTTTGTCAACGCCCCACTTGTTGGCCAACCAGCGACCGTAGCCCAGATAGCCGCAGGCGAGCACCGCCGCAGCCACAACCATGAGCAAAACTCCGTTCATTACATTTCCTCCTCTAAAAAGAACTACTCAGACATAAAAAATGAGGGCCGTCGGTTGCGCTCGACGGCCCTCATCTTCATCAGCCGCCCGTTATCGTACGGGCTAGCTGTATGTGCTAACCCGCATCAGATAATTACTACGCTGATAATGTTTAGCTGATGCGTGAACATGTCTAAGAAATCCTCTTCAATCATGATGTGAACGATCCATGCGTGTTCACATCCCCCAGTGGTTGAAAAGGAGTATGAAACTTTAGTTACCTAAAGTCAACGCAAATATGTAATGAATTTTCAATTTTTTTGAATTTCTCGATATAAAACGCCACTGACCTCGGACTTTACCCGACAAAAGTTTTTGCATGAGAGATGCCCCCGAGAGCGGCGGGGGCCGGGCGGCGCCTGTGAACTTTCCTGCTCTACAGTCCTGCGCAAGACGGAAAGCACATTAAGTGCTTTCCTTTGCGTGCGGAACTCGCGATAAAGTTCACATGCGCCGCCCGGCTCCCGCCGCTCTCGGGGGCTCCCATCCCAAATGTGCGGAGCAAAGCTCCGCACACCAACTTTTTCTTTCAGCCAAAGAACGCCGGAAATTCGACGCTGGATTGTTAACCTTGCTGGGCGTTGTCGACGCCAAACCAGCTCAGAAGCTACATCGATACAGAAAGGTCCCCGACCGGAGGGGCCGGATATAAGGTTTATCGCGAGTTCCGCACGCAAAGAAGGCCACTTAATGTGGCCTTCGTCTTGCGCAGGACTGTAGAGCAGGAAACCTTATATCCGGCCCCTCCGGTCGGGGACCGCACCCGTACGACTACAGCGTCATGTTCGGATCGGCGTCGACGTCGAACGGCGAGATTTCTCCTCGGTCGAATTTACGGCGGGCGACCTCCGCGATCATGGCGGCGTTGTCGGTGCATGCCGAGAGAGGCGGCACCGTCACGCGGATGCCCTGGCGCCCAAGCTTCTTGATCATCATCTCGCGCAGATGCGGATTAGCCGAGACGCCGCCGCCGATGCAGTATTCCTTGCATCCGGTAGCATGCAGGGCGTTTTTGGCCTTCTTGTACTGAACGTCAAAGACTGCGGCCTCAAACGAAGCCGCCAGGTCGGGCAGATGAATCGTGCGCCCGGCCTTGGTCTCCTGCTCGATGTAGAGCGTCACCGCCGTCTTAAGGCCCGAAAGCGAGAATCGATAGTCTCCCCTACTATTGAGCGCACGGGGGAAGTCAATCGCGCGGGGATTGCCCGTCTCGGCCAGTTTGGAAATGATGGGGCCGCCGGGATAGCCCAAACCCAGCGCCTTAGCCACCTTGTCAAAGGCCTCACCCACGGCGTCGTCGAGCGTCTCGCCGAGCACCTCGTAGTCGCCCCACGCCTTGACGTGAACAAGCATGGTATGACCGCCCGAGACGAGCGTGAAGATAAACGGCGGCTTGAGATCGGGCTGCGCCAGCAGATTGGCGAACAGATGACCCTCCAGATGGTTGACGCACACGAGCGGTTTACCGGCGGCATAGGCAAAGCCCTTGGCGAAGGCGACACCCACCACCAGAGCACCCACCAGGCCCGGACCCTGTGTCACGCCAACAGCGGCGAGTTCGCTCGGCGCGATGGCTCCGCCCTCAAGACCAAGCGATGCCGCGGCATCCTCGAGCGCCGCGTCCACGACGCTCACGATAACCTCAACGTGCTTGCGCGAAGCGATCTCGGGCACTACGCCGCCAAAACGGGCATGAAAATCAATCTGCGTCGAAACCTGATTGGCCAGCATATTACCGTCCGCGTCGATAATCGCCACAGCCGTCTCATCGCACGAACTCTCGATGGCAAGCACCAGGCGACGGCGCTCAATTTCGGCGCGCTCCTCAACGGTTCGCTCGGGTGCAGGTAGCGGCCATACACGCTGCTCAGCCGCCGTCGGCTCGGGCGAAGCGTTGTCGACCGGGAGCACCAAGGGCAGCGGCGCCGTCATGACGATGGCATCTTTGCCAACACCGTAGTAACCGCGGCGGCAGCCCGCCTCGGTAAAGCCCAGGGAGGCATAGAGTGCAATAGCGCCCTCGTTGCCATCCTCGACCTCGAGCGAAGCCGTGGTGCAGCCGAGCATCTGGGCATCGTAGCTCACGTGCGACAGCAGCTTGCGGGCAATACCCTCGCGGCGACGCTTCGGATCGACGGCAACATCCAGAATCTGCACGTCACCGTCCACGACCATGCCACCGGCAAGCCCCAGCAGCTGACCATCGTCGTGCGCCACCCACCAGCTGCGCGGCGCCGCAACATCCTCGCCCAGCTCGGACAGGAACATGCCCGGCGTCCACGCCTCGTGTCCAGCGCCTTCAAAGCAGGCGGCCTCCAGCGCACTTGCGCCCTCGGCGTCCGCCGCACCCATGGGGCGGAATTGCAGATGGCGACCGGCGAGCTCATCGGCAACGCCCGTAATTTCGCTCTGCGCGCTCTCGGCAAGACCGAGGCGTTTGCGCTCGTTTTCCTCGGCATCAGAAAGGCGCGTATAGATCGGAAGGACACGGGCCGGGTCGCCGTCACCCGCGGCATGTGCAAGGAGGAGGCCCTCGCCCGAAGGCCACCACAAGCCGCGCTCTACGCAGCGAGCGACCTCATCCTCGCCCAGCAGCTTGCCATAGCGCACGAGACCGTCGCCAGTCAGCTGAACCTGGTCCCAGTCCGCGGCTTGGCGCCACTCATCGAGCGCCACGGCGGCCTTGACCACGTGTTCGCGCTCAAATTGACGCTCGAGACCCTCATCGACCAGCATATACAGCGCCGGATATACCTCACCGCGCATAGCATCGGCCAAGATACCAAGCTTGCCGCGCACGCCAGCCTTCCACGCCGTCCAAGCGCAAGCGTCGAGCGTCGACACGCCCAGCAGCGGAACATTGGCACCGCGCGCGAGGCCCTTGGCAGTGGAGATGCCGATGCGCACACCCGTAAACGACCCCGGGCCGCGGCCGACCACGTAGCAACCAACATCGCTGCGATCCAGACCGGCTTGAGCCAGCACGCCATCAACGGTATTCACGAGCTCAACGTTTGCGTGACGGCGACACATGTGGTCGCCACTCACGAGCTTCGTCTCGCCCGTCTGCCCATCAATCCAGCTTGCCGCGCAGGCAAGCATGTCGGTCGAGGTATCGAGCGCCACCACCAGCGCGTTGTCGTTATGCAAGCTCATC
>JAUMNV010000083.1 GCA_031295725.1 Collinsella sp. | reverse complement strand
GAAAGCTGTCGAGCACCTGCTGCGCCGACGCCGGAATCCGGTGGGTCTTAAAGCTCAGCAGCGTACCGTCGATATCGAAAAACGCGGCTTTGATCATTCTCGCCTACTCCTCGCCCTCGAGCTTTTCGCTTGCCTCGAGCCACGCCATCTCCAGCTCGTCCATGGCAGCGTGAGCCTCGTCGATCTTTGCCTGCTGCTCGCCGAGCGCCGTGTAGTTGGTGGGATCGACTTGGGCCATCGCGGCCTCGGCCTCCTCCACGCGGGCGCGCTGCGTTTCCATCTTGCGCTCGAGCGAGCTCACCTCGCGGCGGAGCTTCTGGCGCTCGGCGTTGGACAGGCCGTTGGGCTGACCGCTCGACTTGGGCTTTTCGGCCGCAGCTGCCGCGGCACCGGTGTCGAACGTGCCGGTCTTGGCGCTCGGCGCACCCACGGGCTCGCCCTCGGCGGTGGCGTTGCACAGGCGCAGGTACTGGTCCACGCCGCCGGGCATATGCGTCAGGTGGCCGTCGAGCAGCGCCCACTGCTGGTCGGTCACGCGCTCCATCAAGAAGCGGTCGTGCGTCACCAGGATCAGCGTGCCGGGCCAACCGTCCAGCAGATCCTCGACAATCGCGAGCATGTCGGTATCCAGGTCGTTGCCGGGCTCGTCCAGGATGAGCACATTGGGCTCGTCCAGGATTGTCAGTAGCAGCGACAGGCGACGGCGCTGGCCGCCCGAAAGATCGCCGATGCGACTCCAGAGCTGCTGCGTCGTAAAGCCCAGACGCTCGCAGAGCTTCTCGGGCGAAGTCTCCTTGCCGTCGATGACGTAGTACTTCTTATAGTTGCTGAGCACCTCGCGGATCGTGTCGCCCATGTAGGGCTCGAGCTCCTCGAGCTGCTGCGACAGCACGCCAAAGCGTACCGTCTGGCCAATCTTCACGCGGCCGCGCGTGGGCGCAATTTTACCCTGGATCACGTCAAGCAGTGTGGACTTGCCGGCGCCGTTCTCGCCCAGCAGGCCATAGCGGTCGCCCGCACCAATGAGCCAGGTCACGTCAGAGAGCACCTGCTTGGGCGCGCCATCGGTATCCGCATAGCCAGCGTCCACGTCGACCACATCGATAACCTGCTTGCCCAGGCGGCTCACGGCTAGGCGCTTGAGCTCCAGCTCGTCGCGCACAGGCGGCACGTCGGCAATCAGCTCGCGAGCGGCATCCACGCGAAACTTGGGCTTGGTGGAACGCGCCTGGGCGCCGCGGCTCAGCCACGCGAGCTCCTTGCGCGCCATGTTGCGACGGCGCTCCTCGGTAACCGCGGCCATGCGATCGCGCTCCACGCGCTGCAGGATGTAGGCCGAGTAGCCGCCCTCGAAGGGGTCGACTTGGCCGTCGTGGACCTCCCACATGCTGGTGCAGACCTCGTCCAAGAACCAGCGGTCATGCGTGACCACGAGCATGGCGCCCTGACCGCGCTGCCAGCGGGCCTTTAAGTGACGCGCAAGCCAGTTGATGGTACGCATGTCCAGGTGGTTGGTGGGCTCGTCGAGCATGAGCACGTCGTAGTTGCCGATCAGCAGGCGCGCAAGGTCCACGCGACGGCGCTGACCGCCCGAAAGCTCGCCCACTGTGCCTTCCCAGGGCACATCGCTGATGAGGCCGGCCAGAATCTGGCGCGTACGCGGACTCGACGCCCACTCATACTCGGGCGCGTCGCCCACGACGGCATGATGCACGGTGTCGGTATCGACCAGGTTGTCCTTTTGGCCGAGCAGTCCGATCGTGGTGCCGCGGCGGTGCGTCACGCGTCCGTCGTCGGGTTCCAGCGTGCCGGCGAGCACGCTCAGCAGCGTCGACTTGCCGTCGCCGTTTTTACCGACAATACCAATGCGGTCGCCCTCGCCCACGCCGAGCGTCACGCTATCGAAAATATGCTTGGTGGGAAACTCTAGGCTGATGGAATCGCATCCCAAAAGAATCGCCATATGCCCTGCTCCTTCGTAGAAATTCAACGTTGTCCATGATAGCAGCGAGCCCCACCCCAAACCACCACGAAGGTGCCTGTCCCCTTTGTGGTGGTCGTTTCGGTCGCAGAGCAAAAAGGCGGGCCATCTCGCAAAAGAGATGACCCGCCTCTCCAATCAGTCCCGCGGGGGCCGTGGCCGCCGCGGGCCTCAAGCATGTCCCGGACTAGGAGAACATGCCGGTGAGGTAATCATTCAGCCGCTTATCCTTGGGCCGTTGGAAAATCTCGTCGGTCTCGTCGTACTCGACCATATCGCCCATGTAGAAGAACGCCGTGCGGTTGGACACGCGCGACGCCTGCTCCATGTTGTGCGTCACGATGACGATGGCGCGCTCGGCAACGATCGACGACATGAGGTCCTCGATCGCCAGCGTCGAGATGGGGTCGAGCGCCGAACAGGGCTCATCAAACAGGATCACGTCGGGGTTGAGCGCCAGCGTGCGCGCGATGCACAGGCGCTGCTGCTGACCGCCCGAAAGCGCGTAGGCGCTCTTGTCGAGTTTGTCTTTGACCTCGTCCCACAGCGCCGCGCCGCGCAAGCTCTCCTCGACCATGCGATCGAGCTCGTCGCGGTCGGTGATGCCGTGACGCTTGGGCGCAAACGTGATGTTGTCGCGAATGGACTTGCGGAACGGGTTGGGCTGCTGGAACACCATGCCGATGGAACGGCGCAGCTCGTAGGTGTTTTCGGTCTTGGTGTTCACGTTGCGGCCGCGGTAGTTGATCTCGCCCTCCACGCGACAGCCGCGAATCTCGCGATTCATGAGGTTGAGGCTGCGCAAGAAGGTCGACTTGCCGCAGCCCGAAGGCCCGATGAGCGCCGTGATCTCGCCCTTGTGAAAGTCGAGCGACGTATTGTGCAGCGCATGGTGATCGCCATAGTACACGTTGACGTCCTTGGTAGAGAGTACGACCTCGTCGCCCACGGCCTTGCCGCTCACACGCACGTGCTTTTCGCTTTGCCCCACGCTCGACAGAAAGTCCTGGGTCTCGGACGTGGCCGCTTCGGTTGCGGGCGTTGTATTCATCTCGCTCATTCGGCCGTCATCCTCCTTGCCAGTTGCTTGCCCACGATACGGGCGACTACGTTAAACAGCAGCACGCAAATCATCAGCAGTGCCGCGGTGCCCCAGACGATCTGCTGGGCCTCGGGGCTGCCCTCGCCATAGATCTTGTAGATATGAACGGCGAGCGACTCGCCGGGACGGAACACGTTCCAGGCGCAGGTGGGGCTCGACAGGTTAAAACTCAAGAAGTTCAGGCGAACCGGCGAGCTCATGCCCGAGGTAAAGAGCAGCGCCGCGGCCTCGCCAAACACGCGGCCGGCCGAAAGCACGATGCCGGTCACGATGGCGGGCATGGCCTCGGGAATCAGGATGTGCAGTGTGGCCTCCCAGCGAGTGAGGCCCATGGCCAGGCACGCATCGCGCTGGGCCTGCGGCACGTCCTCGAGCGCCTGCTGAATCACGCGCACCAGGATGGGGATGTTGAACATGGTGAGCGCGACGGCGCCGGAGATGATGGAGTACTTCCAGCCCAGCTGCACCGAGAACACCAGAAAGCCGAACATGCCCACGACAATGGAGGGCAGCGAGGACAGCGTCTCGATGGCGGTGGAGGCGATGTCGCGGATGGGTCCGTCCGGCGCGTACTCAACCAAGAACACCGCGCCGCCCAGGCTGATGGGCACCGATATACCTAAGGTGATCAGCAGCAGGTAGAACGAGTCGAACAGCTGGTAGAGCACGCCGCCCTGGGTTCCGTTGGCGCGCGCGGGCTGCGTGAGGAAGCCCGGTTGGAACAGCGTCGAGATGCCCTCGAACAGGATGTAGGCCACCATGGAGACGACGATGAGCATGACGATGGCGACAATTGCCGTCAGCACGCCCGTGGCGATGCGGTCCTGCTTTTGGACACGCCCGAGTCTTGCCTCGTCGATATGGATGCGCATGCTAGCCACGAGCCTTCGCCCCCTTGCGGCCAATGAGATGGATGATCAGGATGAAGATGAGGCTCATGCCCATCAGCAGCAAACCGAGCGCCCACAGGACATCGTCCTGGGCCGAGCCCTCGGCATAGACCGCCATGGACGTGGTGAGCGTGGTGGTGATGGTGGACGCCGGCGACAGCAGCGACGTCGGCATGGCCTCGATGCCGCCGATAACCATGCGCACGGCGAGCGTTTCGCCAAAGGCGCGGGTCATGCCAAGGATGACCGCGGTCATGAGCGACGGCATGGCGGACTTGAGCACCACGTGCCAGATGGTCTGCCAGCGGGTGTAGCCCAGCGCGAGCGAGCCCTGACGGTAGCTGTCGGGCACAGCGCGCAGGCCATCGACCGAAAGCGTGGTCATCGTCGGCAGAATCATGACTGCCAGCACGATAGCGCCGGGCAAGATACCCAGACCCGTGCTCACGTGGAAAACGCTCTTCATAAGACCGACGACCACGTGAAAGCCGATCAGGCCAAAGACGACCGAGGGAATGCCGGTCAAAAGCTCAATAAGCGGCTGAAAGATCTTGGAACCAAACTTAGGCTGGATCTCGGCGGCAAAGATGGCAGAGCCGATGGCGATGGGCAGCGCGATAAGCGTGGAGAGCACCATGACCGCAAACGAGGTGACGATCAGGGGCAGGGCGCCGGTATAAGGCAGGCCGTTTTCGGCTGTGTTGGCCAGGTCCCACTTGGTGCCGGCAAAGAACTCGACGACCGAGACGCCGTCCTTGACAAAAGCCGAGAGGCCCTTTTGGGCGACCATAAAGATGAGCGCGGCAACGACAAGCGTCACGAGCGCTACGCACGCACCCGTGACGCCCAGGCCCACGTTCTCAAGGTCGCGCTTTGGCAGCTGTTTTGCCATTGCAAACCTTTCCGGGGCGGTTACTTATTTAGAGGAGACCTTGCCGCTGGCGTCCTTGACGACCTTCATGGCAGAGACGGGAATGAAGCCCTGCTCCTCGACGAGCTTGCCCTGGACGTCGTCGGAGAGCATGAACTCCAGGAAGGCCTTGGTGGCCTCGTCGGCGTCCTTTGCGCAGTACATGTGCTCGGTAGCCCAGATCTTGAAGGAGTCGTCGGTGACATTCTTGCTCTTGGGCTCGACGCCCTCGACCTTGATGGCGTTGAACTTGGAGTCATCAAAGTGCGAGAAATCGAGGTAGGAGATGGCGTTGTCGGTGCTGCCCATCTGAGTCTGGACGTCGCCGGACTTGTCGAGCTCGGCGTCGCCCTTAAAGTCGACGGTCTCGTCGCCAAAGACGGCGGCCTCGAAGGTGGCGCGGGTACCGGAGCCGGCCTTGCGGTTGAGGACGACGATGGTGGCGTCGTCGCCGCCGACCTCCTTCCAGTTGGTAATCTGACCGGAGAAGATACCCTTGAGCTGCTCGAGGGACAGGTCGTCGACCTTGACGTTCTTGGAGACGACGGGGCCCATGCCCACGACGGCGACCTCGTGGTCGACGAGGTTCTTGACTTGATCGGCCTCAAGCTTGGCCTCGGCGAAGACGTCGGAGTTGCCGATGGTGACGGTGCC
This sequence comes from Collinsella sp., assembly GCA_031295725.1. Lineage (GTDB taxonomy): Bacteria > Actinomycetota > Coriobacteriia > Coriobacteriales > Coriobacteriaceae > Collinsella. The sequence continues at coordinate 313 of JAUMNV010000083.1, read as the reverse complement.
GGCGGCGACAGCGGTCAGGCCCTTGCCCGAACCGTTACCCGAGCCGGAGACGGAGACATCGGGGTTGGCGTCCATGAACTTCTCGGCAGCGGCCTCGACGAGAGCCTGGAACGAAGAGGCACCGTCGTAGGTCACCTCGCCGGAGACGGACTCGGCAGCAGCGGCGCTACCCTTGTCGGCGGCATCGGATGCGCCGGAGCCGCCGCACCCAACGAGACCGAGACCGACGATGCTGGCAAGACCACCAGCGAGGCCGAGGAACTGACGACGAGAATAAGCCTGATCGAGCATGATCTTCCTTTCATACATGCGA
>JAUMNV010000033.1 GCA_031295725.1 Collinsella sp. | reverse complement strand
GGTTTTCACCACGCATGACGCCCCCGAGCTCAAGAGCTGCGATGCGGTTTTTCTTGCCGTGCCGCACACGGCTGCCATGGCACAGGTGCCCGCGCTGCTTGCATCGGGCGTCTCCTGCTTTGATCTTTCGGCCGACTACCGTCTGAACGACGCGTCCGTCTTTGAGGCATGGTATGCCGCCGAGCACACGAGTCCCGAGCTGCTCAAGACGCGTGCTTTCGGCCTGCCCGAGCTGTTCTGCCAGGACTTGGAGACCGCTGCTTCCAGCCATGCCGCTGGCAGGCCCGTGTTGGTCGCCTGCGCCGGCTGCTATCCCACCGCAACGAGCCTCGCTGCCGCGCCTGCCGTGCGTGCGGGCTGGGTGGCCGAGAGCGGTCCCGTGATCGTTGACGCCATCAGCGGCGTGACGGGTGCCGGCAAGTCCTGTAACGCCCGCACCCATTTTTGCAGCGCGGACGAAAACCTGGAGGCCTATGGCGTGGGTAAGCATCGTCACACGCCCGAAATCGAGCAAATCCTCGGTCTAACCGATCGCGTCGTTTTTACCCCGCACCTGGCACCGCTCAAGCGCGGCCTGCTCTCCACGGTGACGCTGCCGCTCACGCCGCAGGCCATCGACTCCCTGGCTCTTGAGGATGTCGTCGACTATTACAAGCAGTTCTACGCTGGACGCACCTTTGTGCGCGTGCTCGACGCCGGCCAGCAGCCCAAGACGGCTTCGGTCGTCGGAACCAACGCCGCCCAGATTGGCCTCGCGCTCAACAAGCGCGCGGGCGTTCTGGTGGCGACGGGCGCCATCGACAATCTGTGCAAGGGTGCAGCAGGCCAGGCGGTCCAGTGCGCCAACATCGTCTTTGGTTTTGACGAGCGACGAGGCTTGCCCACAGTGGCGTGCCCGGTGTAGCACATTCGATTGTTAACGATTTGGTAGTCGGGCATCGAGTGGGGCGCCACTCTTAAGCTGGTCTCATGATTACGACTGGCATGGCGCACCAACCGATGTCCGTTTTTTGTTTGACATAAGGAGTCGTAGGGACGATGAATACCGACCTGATTGATATTAAGATTCGCGCCGTCGAGGGTGGCGTTACGGCAGCGGCCGGCTTTAAGGCCGCAGGCATCCATGCGGGATTCCGGAAGAATCCCGAGCGCTTGGACTATGCGCTCGTGGTGCCTGATAAGCCCTGTCCCGGCGCCGGCGTGTTTACGACCAACCGTTTTTGCGCGGCGCCCGTGCAGGTGAGCCGTGCCAACCTGGGCGGTTCGGACAAAGGCTATGGCATCGTCGCTGGTGTTTCAATCAACTCCGGCAACGCGAATGCCGCTACGGGCGAGACCGGCCTTGCCTGCGCACGCGAGACATGCAACATCGCGTCGCAGGTCATCGGCTGTGAACCCCGGCAGATCCTAGTTGCATCCACAGGCGTGATCGGACAGATTCTGCCGATCGACACGTTTGAGACGGCCGTTCCGTCCGCCTTCGAGGCGCTCTCCGCTCATGGTGGCGCCGATGCCGCCCGCGCTATCATGACGACCGACACGCACTCCAAGGAGTACGCCGTGTCCTACGTCAGTGAGGCCGCGGGTCATGCGGGCAATGTCTATACGGTAGGCGGCATGTGCAAGGGCTCGGGCATGATCATGCCCAACATGGCCACCATGATCGCAGTTATTACCACTGATGCCCCCGTCGAGCCTGCGGCACTTCATGCCCTGCTCCTCTCGACCGTCAAGCAGACCTTTAACAAGGTAACGGTCGATTCCGACACCTCGACCAACGACACCTGCATCATGCTTGCCTCCGGCGCCGCTGCCGCAGATGCCGAGCCTATCGTCGAGGGCTCCGATGCCTTTGACGAGTTGGCATTTGCCGTGCACGAGGTGTGCGAGAGCCTGGCGCGCAATATCGCCGCCGATGGTGAGGGCGCATCCAAGCTTGTTACGGTCAACGTTACCGGAGCCGCCAACGACGAGGAAGCTGATATCGCCGCCCGTGCCGTCGCCAACTCGCCGCTCGTTAAGACCTGCATCGCCGGCCACGACTGCAACTGGGGCCGCGTTGCCATGGCGCTTGGCAAGTGCGGCGTGAAGTTTAATCAGGAAGACGTTTCCATCGACATGATGGGTATGCCTGTCTGTCGCGATGGTCTGACTGTTCCCTTTGACGAGGACGAGGCTCTACGACGTTTCGAGGCGCCCGAGATCGTGATCTCGGCCGACCTGGGCGCAGGCGACGCGGCAACGACCGTGTGGACCTGCGACCTCACGCATGAATACATCTCCATCAACGGCGATTACCGTTCCTAGATTCCAGGCACGCTGCGCATCTTGCCGCGATTGCGGACAGCGGAGCACGGCGCGATAACGATACGAAAGACGAGGCAGATTATGAAATTCGCACGCGATTGTCGTTCGAGCGAATCCAACGAAGCAACCGCGCAGCTGCTGTTCGAAGCGCTGCCGTGGATTAAGAACCTGACCGGCAAGACGGTTGTTATCAAATATGGCGGAGCCGCCATGGTTGATGAGCAGCTGCGCCGCGACGTGATGAGCGACATCGTTTTGCTCAAGATCATCGGTATGCGCCCCGTCATCGTGCACGGCGGCGGCAAGGCTATCAACGAGGCGCTGAGCCATTACGATATTCCCATCGAGTTTAAGAACGGCCAGCGCGTGACCACGCCGGCGACTATGGATATCGTGCGCGAGGTGCTGGGCGGCAAGGTTAACCAGGAGCTGGTTGCTGCCATCAACCACCACGGCAACCTGGCCGTGGGCGTGTCGGGCAGCGATGCCGGCACGCTCATCGCCGAGCCGCTCGACCCCGAGCTCGGTCGCGTGGGCAAAGTGACGCACGTCAACACCGACTATATCGAGCGCTTACTCGATAGCGAGTACATCCCCGTCATCGCTACCGTCGCGGCGGGGGAGGACGGCGGTTTCTTCAACATCAACGCCGACACCGCCTCCGGTGCCGTTGCCGCGGCGCTCCATGCGCATAAGGCGATCTTTTTGACCGATGTCGATGGCCTGTACAAGGACTTTAGCGACAAGGACTCGCTTATCTCCAACCTAACGCTCGACGAGGTTAACGAAATGCTCTACGGCGGCGAGGTCGATAAGGGCATGATTCCCAAGCTGCGTGCGGCTGTCGACGCGCTTACCGCTGGCGTGTTCCGAGCCCACATCATCAATGGCACGACGCCGCATTCGCTGCTCCTGGAGCTGCTGACCGATGCCGGCGTCGGCACCGTGATCCATTCCACCGAGACGGCTTACGAGTTCGATACGCATCCGCATCCGCTTTCGACGTTTGCTGCGCGTCTGACCGAGAACCTTGACGAGGTCGAGAAGCTTCAGACGGTCTAGCTGACCTTCAGCCGCCCCATTCCTGCACCCATAGCCCCGCGCCGTCTGGCGCCCAACGAAAGGCATCTCATGTCACTTGCAGCTCAGCAATCGCTTGAATCCCATTACGTTATGCATACCTTTGGCCGCTCTCCGGTCGAGTTTGTCGAGGGTCACGGCATGAAGCTCACCGGCGACGATGGCCGTGAGTACCTCGACTTTCTTGCCGGCATCGGCGTGTGCAGCCTAGGTCATGGCGACCCGGCTGTGCTCTCGGCGCTCGAGGCACAGACCAAAAAGCTCATGCATGTCTCCAACTATTTCTACATCGAGCAGCGCGGACAGGTCGCGGCGCTGCTGTCCAAGCTTGCTAACGACGACGTAGATGGTGCGCGCGTGCTTGCCGATGCCATTGTCGCCGGCGATGAGACCACGGCAGCTGCTCTTGGTGCCCCGGCTGCGGGCGAGCAGGTGTGGGAGACGTTCTTTGCCAATTCCGGCGCCGAGGCCAACGAGGGCTCGATGAAGCTCGCGCGCCTGTACGCCAAGCGTGCCGGTAACGGCGGTAACACCATCGTGTGCATGCGCGGCGGTTTTCACGGCCGTACGCTCGAGACCATTGCCGCCACCATGCAGGATTGGCTGCAGGATAGTTTCCGTCCGCTGCCGGGTGGCTTTGTGGCCTGCACGCCCAACGATGTCGATGAGCTGCGTGCGATCTTTAAGCAGCTGGGGAGCGAAATTTGTGCCGTGATGCTCGAGCCGATCCAGGGCGAGAGTGGCGTGCACCCCATGACCGAGGAGTTTATGGCGGCAGTGCGCGACTTGGCACACGAAGTGGGCGCCGTGCTTATCGCCGACGAGGTCCAGTGCGGTATCTTCCGCACGGGTAAGCCGTTTGCGTTCCAGACCTATGGCGTGGAGCCCGACATCATGAGCCTTGCCAAGGGCATTGCTGATGGCGTGCCCATGGGTGCCGTCGTGGCAAAGAAGGAGATTGCCGACGTGTTTAAGCCGGGCGACCACGGCTCGACCTTTGGCGGTAGCTGCTTGGCCATCGCGGCGTGTGCCGCGACGCTCTCCGCGCTTGTGCGCGGCGATTATGCCGAGCATGCTGCCAAGGTGGGCGCCTATATGGAGCAGGCGCTGGCTAAGCTTCCGCATGTGGTAGAGGTTCGTGGCCGTGGCCTGATGCTCGGCTGCGATCTTGACGATACTGCGGGTGATGCTCACGACGTTGTGGCCCGTGCATTGGGGGCTGGTGCCGTGATCAACGCTACGGGTGCCCATACGCTGCGTTTCTTGCCGCCGCTCGTCTGCGAGGAAGCCGACGTGGACGGCCTGATCGAGATCCTGTCGGGTGTCTTGGGCTAACGCGGTGCAATAACTCAATTTGGACCGGGTTCCGGACTGTGGACGTGCTTTATGCGGCATGATTCAGCGGTCTGGAGCCCGTTTTGCCTTAGATTTGCTAAGGCAGGGAGTCCTGCTGGTCAAAAAACATCAAATATGAGTACTGCTACCGATTTGATAGCAGCAATTTTGGACTAATAAGGCCAGATAGCAAGTCGAAATGGCGATGAAAGCATGATTTTGATCCAACTGTTAGTCCTTATAATGGACATATGTTGCGTAACTTAAGCAAATACTGTCTATTTATATGTTGCAAACAAAGTAGCAGTACTCATTTTTGCCATTTTTTGACCACGGCCTTTGTGACAGACGTGCTGGCGGGTTCGAATCCCATGCACTGGGCCTGAAAAAGGAAAGGCCTCCATCGCTGGAAGCCTAACAATTCAGTGGTGGGCGATGAGGGATGTCGCGTGTGGCTTCGCCGCCCGCTCTCGCTTCGGGCCTGCGGCCCTCGCGTGCTGCGCTGGAAAACGCTTGCGCGTTTCCTCAGCTCCGCACCCTGTCGGGTTCGAATCCCATGCGCTGGGCCCAAAAAAGAAAGGCTTCCATTGCTGGGAGCCTATCAAATCAGTGGTGGGCGATGAGGGATTCGAACCCCCAGCCTTGTGCGTGTAAAGCACCTGCGCTAACCGTTGCGCCAATCGCCCGTGCGGAGAGAGTATAGCAAAACAATCGCCCCATTCACCTCATATCCATTAAAGGTAACCGGCGCGTGTCACAGCGGAGCTGATTCAGTTGAGATTGCCTGAACATTCCGCCCCTCTTTACGCCCTCGGGTATACTCAAAAGCTACTGATTCGATTTGATGCCCAGCAACAGCAGAGGGGATAGTATATGTGCGGTTTTGTCGGTTTTGTCGGTGGGACGGATAACCAATCCGAGGTGCTCACCAAGATGATGGACCGCATCGTCCATCGCGGTCCCGACATGGGCGGTCAGTTTATCGACGGCCGCGTTGCCCTCGGCTTCCGCCGCCTGTCGATCCTCGACCTGACCGAGGCCGGCGCCCAGCCCATGGCCAATGAGGACGGCAGCGTCGTCATTGTCTTCAACGGCGAGATCTACAACTTCCAAGAACTCCGTTCCGAGCTCGAGGCCAAGGGCTACAAGTTCCACTGCGGCGCCGACACCGAGAGTCTCCTGCACGGCTACGAGGAGTGGGGCGAGGCCGTCCTCGATCGCCTGCGCGGTATGTACGCCTTCGTCATCTGGGACAAAAAGAAGAACAAGCTTTTTGGCGCCCGCGACATCTTTGGCATCAAGCCGCTTTACTACTATCCCATGGCCGATGCGGGCGACGGCGCTCCGGGCGTGCTCTTTGGTTCCGAGATCAAGAGCTTCCTGGACTACCCGCACTTCCACAAGGCGGTCAACAAAAAGGCTCTGCGTCCGTACATGACGCTGCAGTATTCGGCAACCGAGGAGACCTTCTTCGAGGGTGTCTACAAGCTGCCGCCGGCGCACTACTTTACCGTCGATATCCCGACCGGCAAGATGAACATCGAGCGCTACTGGGATTGCGATTACTCTGCCGTCGAGAAGCCGTTCGAGGAGTATGTCGACGAGCTGGACGAGGTCGTGCACGAGAGTGTCGAGGCCCATCGTATCGCCGACGTCAAGGTCGCGTCGTTCCTCTCCGGTGGCGTCGACTCCAGCTACATCGCCGCTTGCCTCATGCCCGACAAGACCTTCTCGGTGGGCTTTGACTACAAGAACTTCAACGAGACCAACTACGCCAAGGAGCTTTCCGATAAGCTCGGCGTCGAGAACGTTCGCAAGATGATTACCGCCGACGAGTTCTTCGGTGCGCTCGAGGACATCCAGTATCACATGGACGAGCCGCAGTCCAACCTGTCTTCCGTGCCGCTGTGGTTCTTGGCCGAGATGGCCCGCAAGGATGTCACCGTGGTGCTTTCGGGCGAAGGCGCCGACGAACTCTTTGGCGGCTACGCCTACTACGAGGACACGGTCCCGGTGCGCAAGTACAAAAAGATGGTGCCGCTGCCCATCCGTCGCGCGCTCGGTAACCTGGCGCTGCATATGCCGTACTTCAAGGGACATAACTTCCTAGTCAAGGGTGCCGAGATTCCCGAGAAGTCGTTCCTGGGACAGGCTCTGGTATGGCCGGAGCGCGAGGTCGACGGCGTGCTCAAGCCCGAGTACAACACCGGCGACGGCGCCTTTGAGCTCGCTGCACCCATCTACGCGCGCGTGAAGGGTCAGCCCGAGCTGGTCAAGAAGCAGTACTTGGACATGAACATGTGGCTCCCGGGCGACATTCTGCTCAAGGCCGACAAGATGTGCATGGCGCACTCGCTGGAGCTGCGTGTACCCTTCCTGGACCGCAAAGTCATGGAGTTCGCCGAGCACATTCCCGACCGCTACCGCATCAACGAGAACGGCAACAAACAGGTACTCCGCCACGCTGCCAACAAGTCGCTGCCCGATGAGTGGGCCACCCGTCCCAAGGTGGGCTTCCCGGTGCCGATTGTCTACTGGCTACGCGAGCAAAAGTGGTACGACTATGTCAAGGAGTACTTCACCGCGCCGTGGGCAAGCGAGTTCTTCAATACCGACGAGCTCATGCACCTGCTCGATCTGCACTTTGCGGGCAAGGGCGATTTCCAGCGCAAGATCTATACGCCGCTCGTGTTCCTAGTGTGGTACAAGCGCTTCTTTATCGACGAGGGCCAGCCTTCTGTTCAGGCTGCCTAGTCTCGGCTTACGAATGCCTGCGCGTAACGGCTCCTCCGGGAGCCGTTTTTGCGCGAGTACGTTTCAGTTGCTATGAAAACCGTCCCTGCCAAATGCTTGAGAAAGGTGAAAGATGCACCATTCGGATTCCGCGACCGTGACCACGGTCGATACGCTTGCCAAGCTTCTCGACGTGTGCGGCGAGCTGCGCGCATCAGAGCAGGTTGACGAGCGCGCCGTGACCGGCTGCTCGTTTGATTCGCGCGCGGTCTCGGCAGGTGACGTATTCTTTTGCAAAGGTGCTGCCTTTAAGCCCGCGTTTTTGAGCATGGCGCTCGATGCGGGCGCCGTCGCATTTGTGTGCGAGGAGTCGCTGGTCGAGTCTCTGGAGCCGCTGGCGCAGGAGAGCGGTGCTGCGATGCTGGTTGTTGATAGTGTTCGCACGGCCATGGCCCTGTTGCCGCCGGAGGTCTACGACCGTCCCGACCACGACGTCAAGATCGTGGGCATCACCGGTACCAAGGGAAAGACCACGGCCGCTTTTATGCTCCAGTCGATTATCAAAGCGGCGGGCGAGTCCTGCGGCATGATCGGATCGGTGAGTACCGACGATGGTATCGAGTGCTACGAGAGCACCAATACTACGCCCGAGGCCCCCGAGGTCTGGCGCCATATCGCCAACTGCCGCACGTCCGGTCGCCAGTCCATGGTCATGGAGGTCTCGAGCCAGGCGCTCAAGTACCAACGCGTCGAGAATCTGCCGTTTGACGTGGCGTGCTTCCTCAACATCGGCCGCGACCACATCTCGCCGATCGAACACCCCACGTTTGAGGATTATTTTGAGAGCAAGCTCAGGATCTTTGACCAGGCAAAGACCGCCGTGGTGAATCTGGGCACCGAAGAGGTCGACCGTGTGCTGGGGGCAGCGTCGACGGCCGAGCGCTTGGTGACCGTTGGCGTCGAGCATCCCGAGGCGAGCCTGTGGGCAAGCGATGTCCGCATGGTTGGCTTTAGCATCGAGTTCAACTTGCATGGCCTGTGTGCCGACGAGTCCGAGGCGGGGGAGAAGGTCCTGCTGGGTATCGCGGGAGACTTTAACGTGGAGAACGCGCTGGTCGCTATCGCCGCTGCGCGCGAGATCGGCATCGGTATCGATGCCATCAAGAAGGGCCTCTCCAAACTGCGTGTGCCGGGCCGTATGGAGGTCGTGGAGTCGAAGGACGGCCGCGTGATTTGTGTCGTCGACTACGCGCACAACCAGCTTTCGTTCCGTTCGCTTTTCTCGTCGGTCAAGCGCGCGTTTCCCGCTAGCCCCGTCATTGCGCTGTTTGGCGCCGCCGGCGGCAAGGCGCAGGAGCGCCGCGAGCAATTGCCGCGCGAGGCCGCACCGTATTCCGACCTGATGATCTTTACGAACGAGGATCCAGCTCACGAGGACCCGATGAAGGTCTGTCGCGAGCTTGCCGAGCATGTTCCCGACGATACGCCGAACAAGATCATCCTCGACCGCGAAGCCGCTGTGCATGCGGCGTTCAAGGCGGCGCGCGAGGAGTATGTCAACCCCGATGCTCCCACCATTGTCTTGCTGCTGGCAAAGGGTGACGAGGAGCTCATGCACGTGGGCGACGAGTTCGTGCCCATCGAGAGCGACCTTTCGCTGGCCAATCGCCTGATCGATGTTACCCAGTTTGACTAATGAACCATGATGGCGGCGGCGTCCTGAGTGCGCTGTCGCCATAAGCGTGTTCCCTCAATCAAAACATGCCGTCCAAGTCCAAACCCTTCTACGTAAACGGAGTAACCATGTCCCACAACACCCTGCCGACCGTTGCCGAGCTTTCGGGCGAGATGCGCGAGCGCTTGGCCAAGGTCAAGTACGTCTTTACCGACCTGGATGCCACGATGCTCGCACCCGGCTCGTGCGTGCTGCGCGACAACGACGGCAACCCCTCGACCAAACTCGTCGAGGCCGTCGTGGCGCTCGCTCGTGCTGGCATTCAGGTGGTTCCCACCTCGGGCCGCAACCGTACCATGATCCACGAGGACGCGCGCGTGCTCGGCCTCAACTCCTACATTGGTGAGATGGGCGGCCTGGTTATGTACGACCTCAAGGCCAACGATTGGGAGTATCTGACCGGCGACATGCCTTACGACCCCGTCTGCGGCCTTACTCCGCACCAGGTGATCGAGCAGACCGGCGTGTGCGAGAAGATCCTTGCCCGCTGGCCGCACAAGATCGAGTATCACAACGACATGTCGACCGGCTACAAGTACCGCGAGGTCACCGTCGGCATGCGCGGCGATGTGCCCGACAATGAGGTCCAGGCCATCCTGGACGAGGCCGGCTGCGGTCTGATCTGGGCTTGCAACGGCCATCTGACTCACCTGTCCAAGCCGACGACGCTCGAGCTCGATCGCGTCGAGGACGGTCGCGCATTCAACATCAACCCCGCGGGCCTCAACAAGGGCGTCGCCATTGCGCACTTCTGCGAGCACCTGGGGATCGAGCGCGAGGAGACGTTGGCGCTCGGCGACTCCGAGTCCGACTTCTACATGGCCGATCACGTGGGCACGTTCTGCCTGGTCGAGAATGGCCTGACGAGCGCCGGCGCGCCCGAGTTCCTGGCTGCTTGCGAGAACGCTTTCGTTACGCGCGGCAAAATTGTCGACGGTTGGGCGGCGACGGCAGAGCTGCTGGTCGCGGCGCGTTCGTAGCGCGGCGTCGCCGCACTTGGACATGTCTTTTCGAGAGAGACTGGTGAGGTAATGTCCGATATCGAGAATTCGGCAGGCGACACGCGCCCGATTGGCGTGTTCGATTCTGGGTTGGGCGGTCTGACGGTTGCGCGCGCGATTGCGACGGCGTTGCCGCACGAGTCCGTCTACTACTTTGGCGACACCAAGCGCTGCCCCTACGGCACTCGTACCGAGGATGAGGTGCGCTCGTTTGCGTTGCAGGCGGGTCGTTGGCTTTCGAAGCACGACGTCAAGATTATGGTCATCGCCTGCAACACGGCGACCGCTGCGGCCTTGCGTCTGGCCCAGCAGGTGCTCGACGTTCCCGTGATCGGTGTGATCGCGCCGGGTGCCCGTGCGGCAATCAACAGCACGCGTACGCGTCGCGTGGGCGTGCTCGCCACCAACCTCACTATTCGCTCGGGCGCCTACACGCGCGCCATTCAGGACCTGGATGCCGGTGTCGATGTATACGGCTGTCCTGCCTCGAGCTTTGTCGAGGTTGTCGAACACGAGCTCGCCTCGGGTGCACATCTGCAGGAACAGTGGCTTGAGAACGAGGACATCTTCGATACGCCTGCCGTACGTGCGCTGGTGGGTGTCACGGTTGAGCCGCTGCGCGACCACGGTATCGATACCGTGGTGCTCGGCTGTACGCATTTCCCGCTGTTGGTGGGACCTATCCGCCATGCGCTGGGGCCTGGGGTGCGCGTCGTAAGTTCCGCCGAGGAGACTACACGCGAGCTGACCGATATCCTCACACGCCGCGAGCAGCTGGCGGGCGACGCCGCCGAGCCGCAGCATCGTTTTGCCACGACGGCCGATAACATTGCCGAGTTTGCGGTGGCGGGCAGCTTTATCTTTGGTCAGCCGCTCAAGAGCATCGAACATATCGATATCGATGAGCTGAAATAGATGTAAGGCAGCTGCCAGAGCCTTCGCCACATCTTTTGCCGAAAGGAAATTTCTATGGAGTACATGCAGGTCAACCGCGCCAACGGTCGCGCCGCCAACGAGTTGCGCCCCGTTAAGCTCACCCGTGGCGTCATGAAGCACGCTCACGGCTCGTGTCTGGCCGAGTTCGGTGACACGCGCGTGCTGTGCGCCGCCACTATCGAGGAGGGCGTGCCGGGCTGGCGAAAGGGAGCTAAGGCCGGCTGGGTGACCGCGGAATACGCCATGCTGCCGGCGTCGACCGGCAAGCGCTGCAAGCGCGAGCACGCCAACCGCAAGGGCCGCTCCATGGAGATCGAGCGCCTCATTGGCCGCAGCCTGCGTACCGTCGTCAACATGAAGGCGCTCGGCGAGTACACCGTCACCGTCGACTGCGATGTGATTCAGGCCGATGGCGGCACGCGTACAGCGAGCATCACCGGCGCCTGGGTGGCGCTGCACGACGCCCTCGCCATGTGGGTCGAGGCGGGCAAGATCGAGCGCATCCCGCTTATCGGCCAGGTGGCTGCCATCTCCATGGGCGTTGTCGACGGCAACACTCTGCTCGACTTGGATTATTCCGAGGACAGCCATGCCGAGGTCGACATGAACCTCGTCGCCACCGACACCGGTGAGATGATCGAGCTCCAGGGCACCGGCGAGCAGGCGCCCTTCGACCGTAAGCGCCTCAACGCCCTGCTCGACCTGGGCGACAAAGGTATCGCCGAGCTCATCGAGCTTCAGCGCCAAGCCCTCGCCTAACCTACCAAAAAGGGACAGGTTTAATTTGGTAGGTTTTATCTGCGGAGACGTCTAGGCACAAGACAGCCGTTGATTGAGAGGGGAGAGGCAGAGGCCCTCGTCGCCCTCGGCGCGGCATTGCTATAGAGACAAGGAGACCACTCATGGCACTTGAGAAGATCGACATCGACACCCTCGACCCGGCGGCGACCATCGTCGTGGCAACGGGCAACGCCCATAAGCTCACTGAGATCGAGGCCATTTTGGGCAAGGTTATGCCCGAGGTGCGCTTTGTAGCGCTCGGCCAGCTGGGCGATTTTGAGGATCCCGAGGAAAACGGCACGACGTTTTTGGAGAACGCCATCATCAAGGCCCAAGCCGCGGTCGAAGAGACGGGGCTCATGGCCATTGCCGACGATTCGGGCTTGGTCGTTGATGCCCTGGACGGCGAGCCGGGCGTGTATAGCGCGCGCTATGCGGGCGTGCACGGCGACGATGCCGCCAACAACGCCAAGCTGCTCGTTAACCTGGAAGGCGTGGCCGACGAGGATCGCACCGCGCGCTTTATGAGCGTCGTTGCGCTCATCGACACGGACGGTTTGGTCACCTATGGTGAGGGCGCCTGCGAGGGCACTATCGCACACGAGGGCCGCGGCGATCACGGCTTTGGCTACGACCCGCTGTTCCTGCCGGTCGACACGCCGGGCAAGACCATGGCCGAGCTGACGGCTGACGAGAAGAACGCCATCAGCCATCGTTTCCACGCGCTCGAGCATCTGTCCGCCAAGCTGACGGGCGAGGAGTAGACCGTGCGTGCGGTGGTGCAGCGCGTGCTCAACGCCGGCGTGACGGTCGACGGCGAGTGCGTGGGCCGCATTGGACGCGGCTACCTGGTGCTGCTGGGCGTGGGTCACGGCGACACACGTGCCGAGGCTGACAAGCTGTGGGGCAAGCTCCGGGGCTTGCGCATTAACGAGGACGAGAACGGCAAGACCAACTTGGCGCTTGCCGATGTCGACGGCGAGGTGCTCGTGGTGTCGCAGTTCACGCTGTTCGCCGACTGCCGCCACGGTCGCCGCCCATCGTTTACGGATGCCGGCGCCCCCGATGTCGCCAACGAGCTCTACGAGTACTTCCTGACGCTTGTTCGTCAAGATGTCGAACACGTAGCACATGGCATCTTCGGCGCCGATATGAAAGTCGACTTGGTCAACGACGGCCCATTCACCATCGTCTTGGACACCGATAGTCTGTAAGTAGTCAATTTGGGACCGGGCTTATTTAGCTACTTGCGTATGGCCACAACAGGGTGCTATAGTATTAGAGTTTTGTCTATCTTAGGGTTATTATCCCCTTTTTGAATTGCACCTTCTGGAGGCCCTGTTCATGGAAGAGATGGAAGTCAATCACGTCGACGACATCCACGAGAAGCTGACCGATATGGTGGGCGATCGCGTCAAGGTTAAGGCCAACATGGGCCGTACCCGCGTCGTCGAGCGCATGGGCACCATCAAGAGCGTCCACCCGGCCGTCTTCATTGTCGAGGTCGACGAGCGTCGCGGCCGCAAGTCGCGTCAGTCCTACCAGTATATCGATGTGCTCACCGGTCAGGTCGAGCTGTTCGACCCCGAGAGCGGCGAGCACATCTTTACCCCGCTCGGCAATCAGCTCGAGGAGCATTAACGGTGACCGATCGGTCCCTGACTCTTTCCGCGCCGGCAAAGATTAACCTCTACCTGGGGGTTCATACCGAGCGCGATGACCGCGGCTACCACAGGGTCGATTCCCTGATGGCGGCCGTCGGTCTTTCCGATACCGTGACGGTCACGCCGTCGCAGGCGCTGACCGTCCAGACGGTTCCAGCATCAGATTTTCCCATGCAAAAGAATACGGCGTATCGGGCTGCGGTTGCTATGGCCGAGCATTATGGTCGCGAGGCAAACATCTGCGTGACGATTGAGAAGCGCATTCCATTGTGCGCCGGCTTGGGCGGCCCCTCGACGGATGCGGCCGCGGTCATTGTCGCCTTTGCAGAGCTCTGGGGCATTGATCGCACCGACCCGGCGCTCGACGACATTGCGCGGGGCATTGGTGCTGACGTCCCGTTCTTTTTGCACGCGAGTCCTGCGTTCTACGTAGGCGGGGGAGACGTGCTGGCAACTGAGTACCCCGCGCTGCCCGCGACGCCCGTCGTGCTGGTCAAGCCGCGCGAGGCAAGCGTTTCGACAATTGAAGCCTATCGACGTTTTGACGAGGCTCCGGTGCCTGCGGACGAGCCCGGCGCGATAGCTTCTGCCTTGCGTGCTGGTGATGCTGAGACGGCATATGCGCTCATCCATAACAACCTTGGTGTCATTTCCGCACAGATGGAGTCGCAGATTCAAACGGTCCTCGACTGGCTGCGTAAACAGGACGGAACCGTTGCTGTAGATGTGTGCGGATCGGGTGCCTGCTCGTTTGCCATTTGCGACACCGCTGCCACGGCCGAAAGGCTTGCCGATGCTGCCCAGCAAAATGGCTGGTGGGCCTGCGCGACTGAGCTTATTCCCAACACGGTTCAAATCGACGCGCCAAAGAAATAAAAATTTCTCTAGCACGCGGCGAAAATCTTTGTTACTATAGTCGAGCTAACGGGTTGTGGCTCAGTTTGGTAGAGCACTGCGTTCGGGACGCAGGGGTCGCTGGTTCAAATCCAGTCAACCCGACCAGAGCATGAGGAGGGACCGCTTCTTGCGGTCCCTTTTTTTAGCTAGTGTTGTGATACCGCGATACCCGCGGTATACTCATTCGAGCTTGTCTCGCTGTATTGTGGAGGTCTACATGTTTGGACTGAGGGCTCCTGAGCTCATCATTATTCTCGTCGTTGTCCTGATTATCTTCGGGCCCAAGAACCTGCCGAAGCTCGGCAAGTCCCTCGGCTCTACCGTCAAGAATATCCGCGAGGGTATGGAGGGCGACGATAAGGCCGAGACCAAGCAGGCCGAGGAGGTCGTGGTCGAGCAGTCCGAGGAGGACAAGGAGATCGCTGAGCTCGAGGCCAAGCTCGCTGCTGCCAAGAAGAAGCAGGCAGAGGACAGCGACGCGGACGCAGAGTAGTCCCATCCCTTTGGGGTGAGCACCTGACCGGCTTGCCCGCAGGCTAGCCGGTCTTTTTCGTTTTGTTGACAGTTGATTGTTTGATCAGAGTTGGGGAGATATCCGTATGGACGCAAGCCAGATCGTACTGACCGCTGAGGGCCGCCAGAAGCTCGTCGAGGAGCTCGCCTGGCGTGAGGGCGATTACGCCAAGGAGATCGTCGAGGACATCAAGGAAGCCCGCGCGTTCGGCGACCTTTCGGAGAACTCCGAGTACGATGCCGCCAAGGACAAGCAGGCCCAGAATGCTGCTCGTATCGCCGAGATCCAGGCCATTCTTGCCAACGCTCAGGTTGCTGCCACCACGGGCGATCTGACCGTCTCCATCGGTTCCACCGTTTCGCTGATTGATCCCAACGGCGAGGTCATGGAAGTCACGCTCGTTGGTACCACCGAGACCAACTCGCTCGAGCACAAGATCTCCAACGAGTCTCCGGTCGGTCACGCCATCATCGGTCACGGCGAGGGTGATTCCGTCGAGGTCGTTACGCCTTCCGGCAAGACTCGCGTCTACACCATCGCCAAGATCGCACGCTAGACCACGGTCCCGCGTAAAGGTATGTTTTCGCTCCCTGGGACCGAATCCTGGGGAGCGTTTTAGTTTGAGGAGCTAACTTATGGCAGAGAACCAGAACGCCGCCGATCAGGCATCGACGCTCAACGACGAGCGCGCCACCCGCCTGGCCAAGCGCGCCGCCCTGTTCGAGGCGGGCCAGAACCCCTATCCCGAGCACTCTGAGCTTGAGGACTACGTCGCCGATATCGAGGCTAAGTACGCCGAGCTTGCCGATGGCGAGGACACCGAGGACGTCGTGAAGATCGCCGGCCGCGTGGTCGCCAAGCGCGGTCAGGGCAAGATCATGTTCATCGTCGTGCGCGATGCGACTGCCGAGATTCAGCTGTTCTGCCGCATCAACGACATGGACGAGGTCGCCTGGAATACGCTCAAGGCCCTCGACCTGGGTGACATCCTGGGCGTGACCGGCGTGGTCGTGCGCACCCAGCGCGGCCAGCTTTCCGTTGCCCCTAAGAGCGCGACCCTGCTTTCCAAGGCCGTTCGTCCGCTGCCCGAGAAGTTCCACGGTCTTTCCGACAAGGAGACCCGCTATCGCCAGCGCTATGTCGATCTGATCGCCAACGACGACGTTCGCGAGACCTTCCGTAAGCGTTCGCAGATTCTCTCTACCTTCCGTCGCTTTATGGAGTCCGACGGCTACATGGAGGTCGAGACCCCCATCCTGCAGACCATCCAGGGCGGCGCTACCGCCAAGCCGTTCATTACCCACTTCAACGCGCTCGATCAGGAGTGCTACCTGCGTATTGCCACCGAGCTCCATCTCAAGCGCTGCATCGTCGGTGGTTTTGAGCGCGTGTTCGAGATCGGCCGCATCTTCCGTAACGAGGGCATGGACCTTACCCACAACCCCGAGTTCACCACGATGGAGGCCTACCGTGCCTTCTCAGACCTCGAGGGCATGAAGGCGCTCGCCCAGGGTGTCATTAAGGCGGCTAACAAGGCCATCGGCAACCCCGAGGTCATCGAGTACCAGGGCCAGACCATCGACCTTTCTGGTGAGTGGGCCAGCCGTCCCATGACCGACATCGTCTCCGACGTGCTCGGCAAGCAGGTCACCATCGACACGCCGGTCGAGGAGCTTGCTGCCGCCGCGCGCGAGAAGGGCCTGGAGAT
>JAUMNV010000192.1 GCA_031295725.1 Collinsella sp. | reverse complement strand
TCACCATACATACGGGCAACGCGCGCCGGGGTCTCCAGCAGGCCCTCACGAGTTGGGTCCTCGCCTATGCCCTCAAGCAACAGCTTAATGGCGGCCTCGACTTTTTCCTGATCGACCATCTGGGCCTCACTTTTCCGATTTCACGTTCGCGCTATGGTACCACGCTCTTCGGCATCGACCACAAGCTACATAGTATGGGTCGAATAGACCGGATCATCACGCCAAAGTTCAACCGCATCACAAAGCGCAACGCCCTCGCGCTCAGCACGGGCGCGCGTGGCGTTCATATCAATCACGCGCTGGTTACTCGAGCCCCTAAAGCGCAATGAGATATCGTACAGATCCTGAACAAACGGGCCATCCACCAACATATCGAGGCAGGCAAGGATACGGTCCGTCGCCTCGGTATGGTGACGACCGCCCGGCATAAGCTCCTCGAGCACGTCGCCGGTAAAACACCAAATGGTTTTTCCTGACCCCGCAGGATACGCGGCACGAACACGCTCGACAAACTCAACGAGCCCCGCCTGATTCTCGGGCTCCATAGGCTCGCCGCCCAGAATCGTCAGGCCGTCAATAAAGGGATGATCGAGGCTCTCGATAATCTTGTCCTCGACGGCGCGATCGAACGGCTCGCCCGCAGCAAAGTCCCACGCGACAGAGTTAAAGCAGTTCTTGCACCCACGACGGCACCCACTCACAAACAGAGAAGTACGAACGCCTTCCCCATCAGCAATGTCGAAATACTTAATGTTCGCGTAGTTCATAAGTAACTCTCCCGGGAGGCCGGGACATATCATCCCGTCCTCAAACATTCTCGGCCTTCGGCCTGCGAAACTGCGGGCGGGACGATATGTCCCGGCCTCATGCAAAAGGCAACTCAATGAACGAAACGAACATCGAGTATAGGGTTCGAGGTCCAATAAATACTTTGTTGCAGCTCAACCGTTATCGCAAGCAAAGCGTTGTTGCAAGTCAACTCATTTCCGCTAAGAACTTCGAGGAGTGAGCAGGCCTCATGCTGCATCTCAGCTACGTCAACTTGACTGCCCCGTAGCGAGGCCCCGGACCTTTGCTCGATATGAGTTCCGCACGAACAGGAGGCGCCAGTGGCGCCTCCGTCGTGAGCCAGAACTGTCCGAAATAGCGAGTAAAGGTCCGGGGCCTCGCTACGGGGCAGTCTGGGATGATTATTAGAGATGCAGCACGCGGTCGCGGATCTCCTCGGTTCGACCCTGGTTCCAGAATTGGGTACCGATGTAGCCGCACGTACGACGAGCGACGTTCATCTTCTCCTGGTCGCGATTGCCGCAGTTGGGGCACTCCCACACCAGCTTGCCGTCATCCTCGACAATCTTGATCTCGCCGTCGTAGCCGCACACCTGGCAATAATCGCTCTTGGTGTTGAGCTCGGCGTACATGATGTTGTCGTAGATGTACTGCATCACGCGGATGACAGCCTTGAGGTTGTCCTGCATGTTGGGAACCTCGACGTAGGAGATGGCACCGCCCGGCGAAAGCTGCTGGAACATGCCCTCAAACTTGAGCTTGTCGAATGCGTCGATCTCCTCGGACACGTGGACGTGGTAGCTGTTGGTGATGTAGCCCTTGTCCGTCACGCCCGGGATGATGCCAAAACGACGCTGCAGGCACTTGGCGAACTTGTAGGTCGTCGACTCAAGCGGGGTACCGTACAGCGAGAAGTCAATATCGCTTTCGGCCTTCCACTCCGCGCACTTGTCGTTCATGCGCTGCATGACGGCCATGGCAAAGGGCGTGCCCTCCTTCTCGGTGTGGCTGTGGCCCGTCATGTACTTGACGCACTCATACAGGCCGGCATAACCCAGACTAATGGTGGAGTAACCGCCCACGAGCAGCTTGTCGATCGTCTCGCCCTTCTTCAGGCGGGCGAGGGCACCGTACTGCCAAAGAATCGGTGCGGCATCCGAAAGCGTACCCATCAGACGCTCATGACGGCACAGCAGGGCGCGGTGGCACAGCTCAAGGCGCTCGTCGAAGATCTTCCAGAACTTATCCATGTCCTGATGCGAGCTCAGCGCGACATCGGGCAGGTTGATGGTCACAACGCCCTGGTTAAAGCGACCGTAGTACTTGGGCTTGTTCGGGTCATAGTTCAGCGCGTTGGCCACGTTGTTAAATCCGTTACCGGAGCGGTCGGGCGTCAGGAAGCTGCGGCAACCCATGCAGGTATAGCAGTCGCCGTTGCCCGCGGTCTCGCCCTTCGACAGCTTGAGCTCGCGCATCTTCTTCTCAGAGATATAGTCGGGCACCATGCGCTTGGCGGTGCACTTAGCAGCCAGCTGGGTCAGGTAGAAGTACGGGGAATTCTCGTGAACGTTATCGTCCTCGAGCACGTAGATGAGCTTGGGGAACGCCGGGGTGATCCACACGCCGGCTTCGTTCTTAACGCCCTCATAGCGCTGACGAAGCGTCTCCTCCACAATCATGGCAAGGTCGTGCTTCTCCTGGGGCGTACGGGCCTCATTGAGATACATAAAGACCGTCACGAACGGCGCCTGGCCATTCGTGGTCATAAGGGTCACGACCTGATACTGAATCGTCTGAACGCCGCGGCGGATCTCGTCACGCAGGCGGTCCTCAACAACCTCGCGGACCTTTTCGGGAGATGCGGAAACGCCGAGCTCCTCGAGCTCGCGGGCGACCTCGCCGCGAATCTTTTGACGGCTCACCTCGACGAACGGGGCAAGATGGGTCAGCGAAATCGACTGGCCACCGTACTGGGAGGAAGCAACCTGAGCGATGATCTGCGTCGCGATGTTGCAGGCAGTCGAGAAGCTGTGCGGCTTCTCGATCAGCGTGCCCGAAATAACAGTACCGTTCTGGAGCATATCCTCCAGGTTCACCAGGTCGCAGTTATGCATGTGCTGGGCAAAGTAGTCCGAATCATGGAAGTGAATCAGACCCTCATTGTGAGCATCCACAATCTCCTGGGGCAGCAGCACACGCTGGGTCAGGTCCTTGGAGATCTCGCCGGCCATGTAGTCACGCTGAACGGAATTGACGGTCGGGTTCTTGTTGGAGTTCTCCTGCTT
>JAUMNV010000058.1 GCA_031295725.1 Collinsella sp. | reverse complement strand
CTGATGGCTCCACTCATGAGCGAGCTCGATGGTGTCGTCGACCTGTTTGACGCTCATGGCAAGCTGGCTCATGTTCATTCCAACATCATGCATGGGAAATCTCCTTTTGTATGGGGCAGTTCAGTGGTTCAGATTTTACTACGCCCGCTCTGCGCGCAGTTACATAAGAAAACGGGTACGAGTCTGTGCGACCCGCACCCGTTCACTGGGGGCTGTTTGTGACTACCATACTATCCGCGGTTGCACTCGGTGCATTCAGAAGTCCGGCGAGCGGCGTAAAAGCGCTCATGGACGGCAGGCAGACGGCAACATGTAACAAGCATATTACAGATGCTTTTCCAGCAGCGCCTGCAGCCTCGCCTTGGGCAGAGCGCCGACCGAGCGGTCAATTTCCTCGCCGTTCTTAAAGACAATCAGCGTGGGGATGCTCATGACGCCATATTTCATGGCCAGGTCCTGGTTGTCGTCGACGTTGCACTTGGCAACGGCAAGTTTGCCAGCCAGCTCGTCTGCCACCTCGTCAACGATGGGCGAGAGCGATCGGCAGGGCCCGCACCAGGGCGCCCAAAAATCGACTAGCACGGGCAGGCCGTCGTTAACGATGGAATCGAAGTTCTCGGGGGTAATCTGCTTAATGTCAGCCATGGTGACCTCCATAATGCGACGCGGCTCAGCCGCGTAAAACTCAGTACGACCGTGCTTATACCCAGTGGCCCGCAAAGCAACCACTCGCGGGCAGCTCTTTTATATAATGGTGGGCACGCAAACGATTGGAGAGCGCATGCCCACGTCACAAAGCCAGAAAAAAGAAGCCATCGCCCAGGCGACCGAGCAGGAGCTCGCATCGCTCGCGGGTCGTGGCGTGCGTATCGCGGGCAACGCGTGCTCGCCGATCGTGCTGGTCAAAGGCGATTTGGACGAGGCCGAGCGTTCGGGTGGCGAGCTTGCCGCCGGCCCGGATGGCGCGGCGTTGCGCAAGGCGCTTGGGGCCATCGGCTACGCGCCCGAGGATTTTTGCGTGCTGGCAAGCGTCGCCGGCGTGGGTGACGGAGCGGTCGCGGTGGGCGAGACTCTGCCGTGCGAGCTGTTCCGTGAGGCGCTTGAGGCTTTGGACCCCGAGGCGGTGCTACTGCTCGACAACAACGCGGCTGACGCCATGCGCGAGACCTACGCCGATATGCTCGTGGCAATCGATGACTTCGACACCGCCATGCTCAAGCCCGGCTTGGTCGCCCATGTGCAGGGTCGCCGCGTGCTCGCGCTCGACGGTTTTGAGGCGGCGCTCACTGACAAAGCCGCCAAGCAGCGCATGTGGGCATACATCAAGCAGCTGACCCCGGCGGCCGCTCCGCTGTAGCGGATTGGCGCCGGTGAGCGATTGCCTGGCGGGCAAGACACGCCGCGAGATCGGCGCCGCACTTCTACATCACAGCGCGCAGCTCAAACCGATCGCCGTTAATGCGGAACTGGCAGTTGCCGTTCATGCGTTCGACGGCAAGCTTAATGCTCTTGGTTCCAAAGCCGTGTCCGGTGTGCCCGGCTACGGGCATGCCGTCGACCATGCGCGGCGCGCGGTCAAACGTGTTGGAAACTAACAGCAGCAGCTGGCCGTCCTCTAATCGCAGGTCAAAGTCGACGAATCGCTTTCCCTGGGGCGCGGCGCTTGCGGCGGTGATAGCGTTTTCCAAGGCATTTGAGAGCACGCTAAACAGGTCGGCGTCACCTACGTGGATGGTTTCGGGTACGGCGGCGCGCAAGTTGGCGGTAATGCCGTTTCTATTGATATCCGAGTTAAATGACGAAAGCGCGATGTTTACGGTCTCGTTGGCGCAGAAGCGGCGTACGGCGGTGCGGTCGCCGGCTTCGCAGAGTTCGTCGATGCGATCGAGCGCCTCGTCGGTGTGGCCCTCTTCAATTAAAGCGGCCAGGCCGCGTAGAAAGTGGCGCATGTCGTGGCGAAGAATCGACAGCTCGCGCCCAGATTGACGCCAAGCCTCGAGCTCTTTGATGGCGACGCTGTCGCGGGTTTCGAGCATCCAGCGCTCTCTCTCGGCGGTTTCCTTTTCTTCGTATTCACGCAGGTAGACGGCGAGGAACATAAGGTAGAACGCGCAGAGCGCAAAGGCCAAAAACTCAACCGTCACCACCGAGCCCGAGTGGAACAGCGTGGTGTAGACGTTGGTGGCATAGTCAAAGACGTAATAGACGAGCGGCAGGATTAAAAGGATGCCCAGCTCGGTGGTGCTTTTAATCGCCAAGCGCGGACCGATGTCGCCGGCCCAATGCAGCAGGACGGCAAAGACGGCGAGTGTGGTCGCGATGCGCGCCAGATAGTACGCGATCTGAGAATCGGTTGCGGCAAATGCGGCGATGCCCATCCAATTGCTGAACTGGCAGCTCAGATAGGCACTCGTAATGCCGAGCACGGCAAGCAGCGGGCTCAGGCGGTAGCGCGCGCACAAATAGATGACGAGCGGCAGATGCACGACGAGCGGATATACCTGGCGGGCGAAAAGCTCGCCGCCGACGGCATTGGCGATCGAAAAGGCAGCGCCGGTCACGACGCCGACCAGCACCAGTTCAAGCGCATGACGCCGGTTGATCTCGATACCGCACAGCGCCGCCGAGGCAAAGACGCCAAAGAGCAGCGTCGTGGCGTGGTGGATTGCCCAAAGGATCATTTCGACCGAGGAGACCATCAGTGTCT
Organism: Collinsella sp.; assembly: GCA_031295725.1. GTDB lineage: Bacteria > Actinomycetota > Coriobacteriia > Coriobacteriales > Coriobacteriaceae > Collinsella. The sequence goes on along the minus strand of JAUMNV010000058.1, from coordinate 2,251 downwards.
CCCACCCTCAAAGCGCGCCGCAAAGTAGGCGTCTTGGAATCCCTGCTTGCAGCTGCGCGAAAGCGGGATGCACGCGCCCGAGCGCATGATGATGTCCGTGCGGTCAAAGTGATCGATATTGCGCAGGTTGACCTGGTAGCTGCGGTGGCATTTAAAGAAGACCGCGTTTTGCTCCAAGCGGTCCTCGACGCTGCGGAACGACTCGAGTGCCTCGATATCGCGTCCGTCGCGCAGGTGGAAGACCACGTGCTTGTTGCGCGCCTCGGCATATTCGATGTCGGACAGGCGCAGGGCGTGGTAGCCAAAGGAAGTTTTGATCACGAGCTCGTCGGTTGCCGCCGGGCGCATGCTCGAAAGCTCGTCGAGCAACTGCGCCAGGCGTTCGTAAGTCACGGGCTTGAGCAGATAGTCGAAGGCACGGACCTCGTAGGATTCCAGCGCGAACTCGGGCGACGAGGTGAGGAACACCAGGCGCACGGCGGTGTCGGCCTGGCGCAGTTCGCGTGCGGTGTCCATGCCGTTGACGAGCGGCATGATCATATCGAGCAAGATGATGTCGGCGCGCGATGCGGCATGGCGGGCCAGCAGGTCCTCGCCGCGCGTGACGAGCGCAACATCGACCGCCGTGCCCGTCTCGGTCGACCAACGGTCGATCATCCGGTGCAGTCTATCTAGAAAAGCGACATCATCGTCGCAGGCAATAATCTTGAGCATTCGGCCCCCTTAAGTAGTTCGATTTTGCCACATCGGGTACGCGCCGCTTGCGGGGGTGCGGACCGTTTGCGCCCCACGGCGTGCAACTCGCGCCAAGCGGTATTGCGGTGGCGAAAGATGCCTCCTGCGCCATCGAGAGCTCAGCTATCCTCAGCTTGCCAGTTCGAATATGGACCTGCCACATGATTGAATCTTTATTTCAACTTTACACCTAGGTTTACAGCTGTCTTGTCAGCTGTAAACCTAGGTGTCATACTAAAGCCCCAAGATTCGCCAAAAGAGAGGGGCCTTGATGGCACAGAGCGCGAACATGGATGCGTCGGAGCTTGCACGCGATATCGCGGCCGGCTTGGCATCGGCAACGACGGCAACGGAGCGTGCGGCACTGGTGCCCGCAGAGCTCGTCGAGGCCATTCAGCAACTAAAAACCCAACGTGACGCGGTGATCCTGGCGCACTATTACGTGGCGCCCGAGGTCCAAGCCGTTGCCGATTACGTCGGCGATAGCTTCTACCTGGCAAAGCTCGCCAAGAGCCTGCCGCAGCAGACCATCGTGTTGTGCGGCGTGGAGTTTATGGGCGAGAGCGCCAAGCTGCTCAATCCCACTAAGACCGTGCTGCTGCCCGAGCCGGGCGCGGACTGTCCCATGGCGCACATGGTCAAGCGCGAGACGGTCGACGCGGCGCGCGCCGAGTACGGCGACGACCTGGCCGTGGTGTGCTACGTCAACTCCACGGTCGAGATCAAGAGCTGGAGCGACGTGTGCGTCACCAGTTCCAACGCCGTTAAGATCGTGTCCGAGCTGCCGCAGCAGCATATTCTGTTCATTCCCGACCAAAACCTGGGACGCTTCGTAGCCGAGCGGGTGCCGCAAAAGCACGTCATCCTCAACAACGGCTACTGCCCGCGCCATCACATCATCACCGTCGAGCAGATCGTCGACGCGACGGAGGCCCACCCCGACGCGCTCGTGCTGGCGCACCCCGAGTGCAAGGCCGACGTCCTGGCCGAGGCCGACTACATCGGCTCCACCGCCGGCATCATCAAGTATGCCGAGGAGTCCGACGCGAGCGAGTTCATTATCGTGACGGTCCGCGGCGTGCTCTACGAGCTCGAGCGCCGCTGCCAGGGCACCGGCAAGAAGTTCTATTTCCCCGCGGTGCAGCCCACCTGCGTCAACATGGACCTCATCACGCTCGAAAAGCTCGTGCGCTGCCTGGAGACGGGCGAGGGCGAGGTGCAGATCGGCGTCTCGGACGAGGCAGCAGACCGGGCCAAGCTCACGCTCGACCGTATGCTCGAGTACGCAGCACGCTAGAACAATGTTGCATGAGGGACGGTCCCTTATGTCACATTCAAGGGAGAGGATTCCTGTGGAAACCAAGCAATACCCCGATATGGAGTGCGACGTCGTCATTGCCGGCTGCGGCGTGGCGGGTCTGTACGCGGCCCTCAATCTGCCGACGAGCACGCGCGTGATCATGCTCTCCAAGGGCGCGGTCGATGAGTGCGATTCGATGCTCGCGCAGGGCGGCAT
>JAUMNV010000049.1 GCA_031295725.1 Collinsella sp. | reverse complement strand
ACCCGAGTCGTCTGCACCCGAAGTCGCCGGCCCAACCGTCAAGGGGGGAGGCGCCGAAGGTGTGGAGGGTGAGGGGGGTGAAGTCGTAACAAGGTAGCCGTACCGGAAGGTGCGGCTGGATCACCTCCTTTCTAGGGAGATACATTCTTAGAGAGATCAACTTAACTCGAATAGAGGGCAGGAGCCCGTCCGGTGGATGTCGCCCGGAGTAAGTCCCCGCAGCACCCGGTCCCCGGGGTCGCACCCGCGTACCTTGAGAGCCGCATAGCGATAGGAGAGAGATGGAAGATCAATTTCTTCCAGACTCGATTCTTTTCTGCGATTTATCAGACAGAATGATAGCAATCATTCATCCGATCCAAACAAGAAGAATTCACTTATATATGAGTGAGGAGCATCTGATCGCGAGCACAGTTCAACTACTGTGCCGCGGTATGAGATACCCGAATTGCGACATACGAGCGCTATTCATGATATCGATTAATTTTTATTAGCGACACGTGGATATCCCGCGGGCCCGAGAGCGGTCCCGCAAGATACCACGGGCGCACGGCGGATGCCTTGGCACAGGGAGCCGATGAAGGACGCGGCAAGCTGCGATAATCCCCGGCGAGGAGCACACATCCTTCGACCCGGGGGTCTCCGAATGGGCGAACCCATGCACAGCAGTGTGCATATCCCCCCGCTGAACACATAGGCGGGGGGAGGACAACCCGGGGAACTGAAACATCTAAGTACCCGGAGGAGAGGAAATCAATCTCGAGACTCCCCGAGTAGCGGCGAGCGAAAGGGGACCGATGGCCAAACCGTCGAGCGGGCATACCCGGCAGGGGTTCCGCCGACGGGGTTGCAGGGCCGCGCATCCGGGGGCTGCCGCCCCCGGGCGCAGGTCCGGCTGGGGAGCGGAACGGCATGGGAGGGCCGGCCGCAGCGGGTGACAGCCCCGTACGCGAACCCAGACCGGACGGCGCGACGCGGTCCCTGAGTAGGGCCGGGCACGTGAAACCCGGTCCGAACCTGGGTGGACCACCATCCAAGCCTGAGTACTACCCTGTGACCGATAGCGCACCAGTACCGTGAGGGAAAGGTGAAAAGCACCCCGGGAGGGGAGTGAAACAGTACCTGAAACCGTGCGCCCACGAGCAGTCGGAGCACCTATACGGTGTGACGGCGTGCCTTTTGTAGAATGAGCCAGCGAGTCGCTGGCGCGGGGCGAGGTTAACCGAAAGGGAGCCGGAGCGAAAGCGAGCCTTAACAGGGCGACTTGAGTCCCGCGCCGCGGACGCGAAGCCGGGTGAGCTATCCGTGGGCAGGCTGAAGCGGGGGTAAGACCCCGTGGAGGGCCGAACGCACGTCGGTTGAAAACGGCGGCGATGACCTGCGGATAGGGGTGAAAGGCCAATCAAACCCGGAGATATCTCGTTCTCCCCGAAATAGCTTTAGGGCTAGCGTCGCGCGTTCACCGCCGGAGGTAGAGCACCGGATGGACGAGGGGGCTTCGCCGCCTACCGAATCCAACCGAACTCCGAATGCCGGCGGCCCAGAGCGCGGCAGTCAGAGCATGTGGGCTAAGCGGTGTGCTCGAGAGGGAAACAGCCCGGACCGCCCGCTAAGGTCCCCAAGTTCCAGCCGAGTGGCAAAGGATGTGCGTCCGCCCAGACAACCAGGATGTTGGCTTAGAAGCAGCCATCCATTCAAAGAGTGCGTAACAGCTCACTGGTCGAGTGGACATGCGCCGACAATACACGGGGCTAAGCTGGACACCGAAGCGGCGGGATTTTAATTCATTAGAATCGGTAGGGGAGCTTCCCATGGGCGGAGAAGCCGGAGGGCGACCGACGGTGGAGCGCATGGGAGTGAGAATGCTGGCATGAGTAGCGAGAGACGAGAGAGTAACTCGTCCGCCGTGAACCCGAGGTTTCCTGGGCAAGGCTAATCCTCCCAGGGTCAGTCGGGGGCTAAGGCGAGGCCGGGAGGCGTAGCCGACGCGCAGCAGGCAGACATTCCTGCACCGCGCACGCGGCGCTACGACCGACGGGGCGACGGATGGGGGTGGCTCGGCGGGGTTCTGGACGTCCCCGTGATGGAGCGCGGCCCGCGGACCAGGGAAATCCGGTCCGCACACAGGGCGAGGCTCCGGACGAAGCGACTGAGCGAAGCGAGTGAGCCCGAGGTCCCTAGAAAAACCCCTAGGCAGGCGCGTGCGCGCCCGTACCGCAAACCGACACAGGTGGGTGGGTAGAACATACCGAGGCGATCGGGTCAACCATGGTCAAGGAACTCGGCACAATGGCCCCGTAACTTCGGGAGAAGGGGTGCCCGCGCGTACGTGAACCGGCTCGCCCGGGGAGCGGAGGCGGGCCGCAGTGGAGAGGCCCAAGCGACTGTTTACCAAAAACACAGGACTCTGCAGAAGCCGCAAGGCGACGTATAGGGTCTGACGCCTGCCCGGTGCCGGAAGGTCACGCGGAGGAGTTAGCGCATCGCGCGAAGCCCCGAAGCCAAGCCCCGGTAAACGGCGGCCGTAACTATAACGGTCCTAAGGTAGCGAAATTCCTTGTCGGGTAAGTTCCGACCTGCACGAAAGGCGCAACGACTTGGGCGCTGTCTCGACCATGGACCCGGTGAAATTGCACTGGTCGTGAAGATGCGACTTACCCGCGGAAGGACGGAAAGACCCCGTGAACCTTCACTGCAGCTTGGCATTGGCCGCTGGTCCCGCGTGTAGAGGATAGGCAGGAGGCATCGATCCGGAGGCGCCAGCCCCCGGGGAGCCGCCCTTGGAATACTGCCCTCGCGCGACCGGCGTCCTAACCCGAGGCCGTCAACCGGCTCGGGGACCGTGCCAGGCGGGCAGTTTGACTGGGGCGGTCGCCTCCTAAAGGGTAACGGAGGCGCGCGAAGGTCCGCTCGGGACGGTCGGCAACCGTCCTTTTGAATGCAAGAGTACAAGCGGGCTTGACTGCGAGGCCCACAAGCCGAGCAGGTGCGAAAGCAGGCTCTAGTGATCCGGCGGCCCCGAGTGGGTGGGCCGTCGCTCAACGGATAAAAGGTACTCCGGGGATAACAGGCTGATCTTGCCCAAGAGTCCACATCGACGGCAAGGTTTGGCACCTCGATGTCGGCTCATCGCATCCTGGGGCTGGAGCAGGTCCCAAGGGTACGGCTGTTCGCCGTTTAAAGCGGTACGCGAGCTGGGTTCAGAACGTCGTGAGACAGTTCGGTCCCTATCCTCCGTGGGCGCAGGAGAATCGATGGAGGCTGCCCCCAGTACGAGAGGACCGGGGTGGACGCACCTCCGGTGAACCGGTTGTCGACCAACGGCACGGCCGGGTAGCCGCGTGCGGCGCGGATAACCGCTGAAGGCATCTAAGCGGGAAGCCGTTCCAGGGATTAGTTCTCCTTCCGGTAAGGGCCCAGGTAGACTACCTGGTCGATAGACGGCAGGTGCAAGGGCGGCGACGTCCTCAGCCGAGCCGCACTAATCGCCCGAGCTCTTCCGGAACCGCACCTCGCGGCCCGCGGGACATGCGCTCTTAGGCGCGGTCCGGGCACGAGGATGCCCCCGAGTCATCTCCCCTATGCGCGATGCGGCCCCCAGGGCACGTGTAGAGTGAGACCCAGGACACCGTAACGGTGGGCGCCGCCCACCGGTCAGCGGCCAGAGCATGGGGGGCACGCCCGGTCCCGTTCCGAACCCGGAAGCTAAGCCCCATCGCGCCGAGAGTACTGCGGGGTCAGCCCGTGGGAGGCCAGGGCGCCGCTGACCGGTGGACGGCACCGAGCCGTACGCTTGAACTGAGAAGGGGGAGGCCTCGCGGCCTCCCCCCTTTTTGCGGTATATACATGTTGTGCTTTGGGACCTAGCTTCCCCGTATGCGCTCTTACTGTTTGGCTGTTTTTTGAGTCCATCTAGTTTATTTGAGCGATAATTACTCGCATTGGCGTTAGGGAGGGCTTGATGTTTACCGTATTTGTCTTGGGCAATATTGCTTCGGGTAAGTCGACTGCCTGCCGCTATTTCGAATCTCGTGGCGCTATGCTTATCGATCTGGATGAGCTTGCAAAATCGCTGTATGTGCCGGGCTCTGATATCGTCAATGCTCTCGCGGATGAATTCGGTTGGGACATTTTGGATGAGGAAGGCGGCATTCGCCGCAGTATCCTCGCTTCTCGAGCTTTCGCTTCTCCTGATTCGGTCGCACGGCTCAATGACATCGTGCATCCCATTCTGATTGAACAGCTTTCGCTTAGGATTCTCGGTCCGGTTTGTTGTACTGTTTCATCTCCCCGTTATCCTTTTGCGGTGGTCGAGGTTTCTGCTCCGACTGGTTTTGAGGATGCATTTGGCTTGGCTGATGAAATTTTGGTCATCAGCGCCCCTTTGTCAGTTCGTCGCGAGCGCGCTATTCAACGTGGCATGGAGCCATCTGATTTCGATGCCCGTTCTGCTTGCCAGCCCGAAGAGTCTGTGCTGTGCAATCTCGCTACAACTGTGATTGACAATGCGGCAGACGATAACTCGCTCTTTGAACAACTGGACGCATGGCTTTCGCGCCATGGGTTCGGGGATGTAGTGGATAAGGAGGAGGCCGATGCCTAAGACACGTTTCTTTACGTGGTATCGCCTTATACCGCTGGCTGCCGTTTTTGCCTTCGGCCTTATCTCATTCGTTTACTCGTATGCTCCTGCCGCTTTCTTTAAGCCGCTGTATCCGATTGACTACGAGGCGTATGTAAAGCAATCCAGTATTTCGCATAATCTGGATCCGTATCTGGTGTGCGCTGTCATTAAGTCTGAATCGAATTGGGATCCCGAGGCCGAGTCGAATCAGGGTGCTCAGGGATTGATGCAGCTGATGCCCGAGACTGCCCAGGATATGATCGCCAAGGGCCTTGTCGACGGTGGCGAGTATTCGGCCGACAACCTTAACGATCCGGCTACGAATATCGAGTTTGGCTGTGCGTATCTCTCGTATCTTCTAGCGTATTTTAACGGGTCGACTGACAGTGCCATTGCCGCCTATAACGCCGGCATGGGCAATGTCGACGGATGGGCGCAGCAGAGTACGTCGCTTCATAATGCAATCACCTTTCCCGAGACGCAGGCGTATCTGATTCGTGTCAATAATGCCTGGGTTCGCTACAAGACCCTCTATCCCGATCGGTTCGTATAGGACTATGCCTGCCGCCTGCGTATACTGCAGATATATGAGTTAGGAGTATCCATGGCGGAATTTGAAGTAGAACGCGTTGGTGGTGAACTTAAGCGCTTTGGCGTTGAAGGCTCTGACGTGCCGTTTAAGGTCGTGTCTCCCTATGAGCCTGCCGGTTCCCAGCCTAAGGCCATTGAGTCGCTTGTGCAGGGCGTGAGGGACGGAGACCGCTATCAGGTTTTGCTGGGCGTGACTGGTTCGGGCAAGACCTTCACGATGGCAAAGACTATTGAGGCCCTGGGAAAGCCGACGCTGGTCATGGCTCCGAATAAAACGCTCGCCGCTCAGCTTGCGAGCGAGCTCAAAGAGTTCTTTCCCAACAACGCTGTGGTCTACTTCGTCTCGTACTACGACTACTATCAGCCCGAGGCGTATGTGCCGCAAAGCGATACATATATCGAGAAAGACTCCTCGATTAACGAAGAGGTTGAGATGCTGCGCCATCAGGCGACCGCGTCACTGCTCTCTCGACGCGATGTGATCGTTGTCGCATCGGTCTCGTGTATCTATGGCATTGGCTCTCCTGAGGACTATGCGGGTCTGGCTCCAAACGTCGACAAGAAGGTGCCGCTCGAGCGCGATGACTTTATCCATGCACTTATCGACATTCAATATGATCGCAATGACTATGACCTGGCACGTGGCACGTTCCGCGTGCGCGGCGATGTTGTCGACGTGTATCCGCCTTATGCCGAGCATCCGTTGCGGTTTGAGTTCTTTGGCGACGAGGTCGAGCTGATTGCCGAGATCGATGAGGTCACCGGTGAAATGCTGCGTGAGTACGAGGCCATCCCCGTATGGCCGGCATCGCACTACGTGACCGAGAAGCCGAAGGTCAAGGCGGCTCTGAAATCGATCAGCGAAGAGTGCGAGAAGCGCGTCGCGGAGCTCAAGGCGACCGACAAGTTGCTCGAGGCGCAACGTCTGCAGCAGCGCACCGATTATGATCTTGAGATGCTCGAGACGATGGGCTTTTGCAACGGCATCGAGAACTACTCGCGTCATCTGGACGGTCGCAAGCCGGGTGAGCCGCCGTTTACCCTAATCGATTACTTTCCCAAGGATATGCTCTGCATCATCGATGAGAGCCATGTGACGGTGCCGCAGATTCGCGGTATGCACGAAGGTGACCGCTCGCGTAAGGTGACGCTGGTGGAACACGGTTTTCGCCTGCCCTCGGCGCTCGATAACCGCCCGCTTCGTTTCGATGAGTTTGAGGCGAGGATTCCCCAGTTCATCTACGTTTCGGCAACACCGGGTGACTATGAGCTGCGGGTTAGCCAGAACGACGTTGAGCAGATTATTCGTCCGACCGGTCTGCTCGATCCCAAGATCGATGTGCGTCCGGTTCGTGGGCAGATTGACGATCTTGAGGACGAGATTCGCGAGCGCGTTGCCCGCAAGGAGCGCGTGCTGGTGACCACGTTGACCAAGCGCATGGCCGAGGACCTGACCGACCATCTGCTTGATGCGGGCATTAAGGTCAATTACATGCACTCTGATACGGCGACAATGGACCGTGTCGAGATCTTGCGAACGCTGCGCGAGGGCAAGATCGATGTCCTCGTTGGCATCAACCTGCTTCGCGAGGGCTTGGATCTCCCCGAGGTCTCACTGGTGGCAATTCTCGATGCCGATAAGGAAGGCTTCTTGCGCAACCGCCGTTCGCTGATTCAGACGATTGGCCGTGCGGCCCGTAACGCCGATGGCGAAGTCATCATGTATGCGGACGTTGTGACCGATTCGATGAAAGAGGCCATCGAGGAGACGCAGCGCCGTCGCGAGATTCAGATGGCATATAACGAAGAGCATGGCATTGTGCCCAAGACAGTGCGCAAGGCCATCAACGACATCTCAAGTTTTATTGCCGAGGCCGAAAAAACCGTGGGTTCCAAGGGGCGCTCGAAGGGCGACTCTCTTGGCCATGGCGCATTCTATACGCCCGATGAGTCGGGCGAGGGCGGTGTGCCGGAAACGGTGGCGCCCGAGCAGACACTTGCGGAGCAGTTGGAAGAACTGCCGCATGACGAGCTTGTGCGGATCGTCGAAACCATGGAAGAGGATATGCGTAACGCTTCTGCCGCTATGGACTTTGAGGAGGCGGCGCGCCTGCGCGATGCCGTCGTTCAGATTCGGGCGATGCTCGAGGGTGCGTCTGAGGACGAGACGATCGAGCGCTTACGTTCGCAGGCCCGCAAGGGTTCCACGTTCGCATCGGGCAGAAAA
>JAUMNV010000026.1 GCA_031295725.1 Collinsella sp. | reverse complement strand
AATAGCGGTCTCAAACCGCACCGAATCGGCAGCCGCCAGACCGGGGCGGATCGCGCGATCAAACCATGCTCTTATCAGCTCTAAATGACCCGTTTTCCTCCGTCCCCAACGGATCAATAAGAAAAGAGGGGCTGTCCCGCGCTGGCGGGACAGCCCCTCTGGCTTCGGCATGTGCGAAATGGCTCGTTAGTAACCCTGGCCGTAGCCCTGACCCTGGCCCTGCTGGCCCAGCAGCTCCTCCAGGTACTGGCGCAGCTGCTCGTCGGTAATACCGCCGTTGCCGGTGTCGGTCGAACTGTCGTCCTGCTGCTGGTTCTGCAGCTCCTCATCGGAGCCCAGCTCGACGGTGACCTTCTTCTCTTCCTTGCCGCGCATGAGCGTGATCTCGACCTTCTCGCCCACCTCGTGGCTGCGCAGCGCGATGATCAGGCCATCGGCGCTCGTGATCTCGTCGTCGCCCAACTTGGTGATGACGTCGCCCTCCTGAATGCCGGCCTTGGCGGCAGGACCGTCCTCAACGACGCTCGCCACATACGCGCCGCTATCGGTGCTCAGCTTGTTGGTGCGGGCGTTGAGCGCGTTGACGCTCGAAAGCGTAGCGCCCATGTACGGATGCACCGGCGTCTTGCCGCCGATGATCTGGTCGGCAATGTTCTTGGCGTAGTTAACGGGAATAGCAAAGCCCACGCCCGAGCTGGAGCCCGAGTAGCTCTCGATGAGCGAGTTGATGCCCACCAGCTCACCGTTGTCGTTGACGAGCGCGCCGCCGGAGTTGCCCGGGTTGATGGCGGCATCGGTCTGAATCATGTTGGCATAGATGGTGTTACCGCTGGTAGAGCTCATGGCCGTGGAACGATAGAGCGCCGACACGATACCCGTGGAGACAGACTGCTCGTTGCCGAACGGCGAGCCGATCGCCATAACCCACTCGCCAACGTTGAGCTTGGAGGAGTCGCCAATTTCGATCGGCGTGAGCTTGGAGGCGTCGGCGTCCTTGAGCTTGATGACGGCCAGGTCGCTCGAAGCATCGTTGCCCACGAACTCGGCCTCGTAGGTGGTGCCGTCGTCCATGGTCACCACGTACTGGTCGTAGCCATCGACCACATGGTTGTTGGTGAGGATGTGGCCCTCGGTATCGAGCACCACGCCCGAACCGACGCTGCCCGAACTATCCGACTCGTCGGCAGACTGCGAAAGCGAGCCATTCTGGCTACCGCTCGAAGTGGCGGTAATGGAAACGACGGAGGGCAGGGCCTTGGCAGAAACGGCCTCGGCCAGCGTGGTGTCCTCGGAATCAATCGTAATCTTTTGCGTCGACGAACCCGAAGCACCCGCCGTCACGGCATTCTTGCCGCCGCCGATATCGAGCGTGCCGCTCATAATGAGCGCGATGACCAGCAGGGCTCCGCAGGCACAGCCGGCGAGTGCCGTAATAAAGATCGGCAGCTTTTTGGTCTTGGTCTTGACCACCGTGTGCTTGTTCACGACCTGCTGGCTGCCCAGCGGCTTGCCGGTCTGTGTGTCGTAGGCCTGCACGTAGGGAATGTTACTGTCGGCAGGCGTCGACTCCACCTGCACACGCGGCTGCTGCTGGGTCTCGCCAGCGTTGCCCGCATCCTGGGGACGCTGGGAATCGTTCTCGCTCATGGCTGCGATCCTTTCGTCAAATAACCAAAGGCCCGCCAAACATGTGGCGGGCCATCATTGTTCACGTTGAGTTGTACCCCAATATGCGGGCGAACGTGTATGAGAACGCAATCTTTTAGGAAGGCTTAAGTTCTGCCGCAGACCCGAAAGGAATCCACGCCTGCGTCAAAACCACCACGAAGGTGCCTGTCCCCTTTGTGGTGGAAATCTAGTCCTTAAACAGATAGCCCACGCCGCGGACGGTGGTGATGTGCGCCGCGATCTGCGGGCCCACCTTGGAGCGGATGCGTCGGATGTGCACGTCGACGGTACGTGTGCCGCCGCAGTACTCAAAGCCCCACACGCGGTGCAGCAGCACTTCGCGGCTGTAGGCGCGGTTGGGGTGCGTCGCCAAAAAGCTCAGCAGCGAGTACTCCATCAGCGTCAGGTCGATGGGCTCATCATCGAGCGTCACCTGGTAGGTGGCCAGGTTAATCTCGAGGTTATCGATGTTGAGCACATCGTCGGCGGTGACGGTCTCCTCCTCGCCCATCAAGCGCTGCGCGCGAGCCTTGAGCTCGTTGGGCGTCGCCGTGGGGCACACAAAGTCGGCATGCGCGTGATTGGGCAGGCGCAGGGTGCCGAGCGCCTCGTCGTCGACGATCACCAACATGGGGACGCCGCCGCGATCGTCAAGCCACTTGGCAATCTGATCGATGCGGTCGCTGCGGATGCCGTCGGAATCGAGGATCAGCAGGTCAAAGTCGTGCGCCGCAGTCGGCGAATCGGGCGTGGCCAGGCTCACCTCGACACCCAGGGTGGTCGTCAAACTGCGGGCAAACTCGTGGAAGCGCGTCGTGCGCGCCATGAACAGGGCACTCTTTTCGGACATATCGGCCTCCAAAGAAATGAGCTCAATCGTACTGGAACAAGCCAGCGCGATTAGGAGTTCGCCAGGTAGTGCTTGATCTCCCACTCGGTGATCGTGGACTCAAACTTATGCCACTCGTCGCGCTTCTTTTTGAGGAAGAAGCTGTGGATGTGCTCGCCGAGGGCATCCTTCATAAACTGCGAGTCCTCAAACACGTCGAGCGCCTCTTTGAGCGAGCGCGGCAGCGGCGTGTAGCCG
>JAUMNV010000009.1 GCA_031295725.1 Collinsella sp. | reverse complement strand
CGTTTCCTGCCGAAGCCCCGACTCCGCCAGCCAAATCGCCGACTGCAGATCGTTTTCTTCTAGAGCGGCATTTGCTCCCTTAATCATGCAATCGATGTACTTTGACTGCATAATGCGTCGCATACGCAAAAAGTAGGTGGGGTTACAGCCATTGGGAACATACAGCGGCCCGGCATAAAGCTGCTCAATCTTAAGGCACAGCTCGACCAGATGGGGTCCGCGCGCACCTGTGCGATTTCCCATAACTTCGCGGCTTATCTGATCAAACAACCGCACGTCAGTCTTGACGTAATCGCCGTTAAGCCCAATGCACTCGTTTTGGATCAGCACACACGACTTGCCGTCCGGTGTCGGCCCCAAGGCCGAACGCAAGCGCGATATCGTCGAGTACAGATTTTTACGAGCGCTATTGAACTCGGCATGGGGCCACAGCTCCATAGCCAGCGTCTCGCGGTCGACGAGCGCATCCATGCCCAGTGCAAGCCGCTCGGCAAGCGTCCCCGCCTTCTTGCGGCGCCCCATTTTGTCCGTAATGGGAAACCCGTCGCGCTCGGCGCGAAACGCACCAAACATGCGAATCTCGATATGGTCGATGGTATCAACGGCTTCAACCTCGCCGGCCTGGAATAGGCGCTCGCCCTCCCCTTCCAAATCGTCGCGCAGCGAGTACCGCGACAGCTCGCGCACGGGAAGCTTCTTGCGTATCCTGGCCGCCGGCTCGCCCAGACAATGCATGGCAAGGCGCGCAAAGAGCCGATACGATGGTTCTAGAATCCCCGCACGATTCATGGACATCCAGGCCGCAAGGTCGCTGTCTCGGCCTGCACAGGCCAAATGCAGCGCCACCATCCAGGCCTCCGCTCCACCAACCTGCGTCTGGCTTATATCGAGCAACTCCGCTTCCTCGCGTACCGAAACCATCGAGGTGTTACGCAGATATGCCGCGCGCTCCAGCAGCAATGCGTTATCGCGCATGTACGCAATCGACTCCTCGGCAAGTTTGAGCACTTGGACCGCACGGAACTTTGCATTAACCGGCCGTCCCTCTGCCAGCGACTGCCAGCCTTCTAGCAACAGACCAAACAGCTGAATCTGGTTGTCGCGCATGCGCACGGCAAAACGATCGAGCTCGTTGAACGCCGCGTCATCGGTTACCGGCAAGCCGGAAAGGAGCCGCCGTGCCGCCAGCACCATGCGCACCCAGATAGCCATCGCCTTAAGCCCACGTACGTCGAGCGCCTCCCGCACCACCGTCATCTCGTCGTCGCGCTCGTCGGTTCCCGCAAACGACCCGTCAAAGAGCTCCACCAGCATGCTATCGGCCCGTATAACAATCCCCGCGACATCGAGCTCGCAGTCGTAGGCCTTGCTCGTTTTGAGCTGCTGTAGAACGCCGCCGTCATCTCCCCGCTCGGTCAGACAGCGCTTGACCTCGATATGCGCAGACAACATATCGAGTGCGGTATGGGATGTCTCGATTTCTGGCACGGCCAGGTTCGTAGGAAGCCCAAGTCCGTTGTCCCCATAGCAAACAGCCGTCAGTGTCTGGGCCACCCTCCATGAAACAGGATCTATTTCGCAGGCCGCCCGTTCGCCCCCGCGATCGATAACCGATGCCATATAGCGAGCGAGCTTTGTATTGGACACGCTGACCGCTGCCAGATATACGCCGAGTGCCTCGGCAGGCGTTGGCTCTGGAGCCGGATCGTCGGCACCGATCGTGCCCAGCGCTGCTCGGCAGATATCGGCCCCGTGCCCCGTCAGAGCAAGATCGACCCCATACTGTCCAGCAAGTTCAAGAACCGCCTCACGGCCCAAAAAGGCGTCCGCCAGGCCCATCGCCGCATCGCATCGGCCCGCCTTAAGCAAAATCCGGGCCGCCCTCGGAACAAGTTCGGGGCGAATCTCGGCCACCAACTTACGCAAACGCAAGCGTCCGTTATCCTCCGTGCCCAGACACGTAAAGCTCCGCTCGGCGGGATCCAAGCCAAAGATCGGGTAGTCGCGTACAAAGTAGGACTGATCGACCATCGACAGCCTCACCCCGCAAGCCTCGAGTTCCGAGATATTGCCCTCGCCCATCAAAACCATGAGACATGCCACGCAAAACAGCGCATTATTGTCGAGCGAAGCCAGATCGACAAGTGCCGCGCCATATACGTTGACAATCTCGTTTTCGAGCAGACCGGCTACGTCGCCTTGGCCATACAGACCCGTCTGCAATGCCGAAACGAGCTCGGGCACGCCCTGCGTGAGCTGATAAAAGTCGAGCGATGTGCTGATCGAAAACGCCGATGCCCACGCCGAATACTCATAGGCATGCACCTTGAGCATCTGCGCATTGATCTTAACCGAATCGCCCAGCCCGTGAATCAGCTGACGATTTGAAGGACGGCAGGAGATAAAGACCCCTACCCCCATAGCGCGCAGGCCGCGAATCCTGTCGATGAGGTCCTCGGTATCGTGCTGATCGAGGTTTGGCACATTATCAATCGCGATAAGGGAATGCGGTTTGTCTTTGAGTTCTTCGGTAACCACCTCGAGCTGCATAAACACCTCGCGCCCAGTGGCGCGATCGGCCTCGATAATCCGCACGGGGCCTCGCGTCGGGTCGCATTTAACCTCATGGGTGTACTGCAGCAGCACCGAGGTCTTCCCAAACCCGTCGGGCGCATAAAGAACCACGATGCCGGCCTTTCGGCCCTTGGCGATAAGCTCATTCATCAAGCGTTCGCGTCGCACCATATAGCCTCCGCCCAGCGGCATCAGCTCGAGGTCGTCTATACCGCTCAAATCGTTTACCATGCCCGCTCCTCAACTCGACCGTATGGACACTGTAGCCGCAAGACCATACAAGCCGCGCTATGAATAGAGCGACCTTGTGTTTTAGGTTGTC
>JAUMNV010000213.1 GCA_031295725.1 Collinsella sp. | reverse complement strand
ATGATGGTCTGAAAGACCGGGAAGGCCCAGGTAAGAGCGCTGGACCACTCGGGGTAGACGGCGAGCAGGTTCTTGCTCACGACGGAATACAGCGCGATGGAGCTGATGAAGAACATGGTGACGCACGCGGCGGAAAGCACGGCGGCGCGACCCTTGTTGGAGTTGGTGGAAGCCATGGGACTCTTTCTAATCGATACGGGGGAGGAGCGGGCGTGTCCGCGGGCCTCCCTGTCAGGTTGGTTTACTGGTCGGTCGGCTTGGCGACGCCGGACTCATCGGACCAGAGCTCGACGCCCTTGTTCTTGAGGTAGTTGTCGGCAAAGGCGCGGCGGCCGCCGGGCTTGGCGGTGAGGTCGCCCATCATGTTGGAGAAGCCGCCGTCGACCTTGATGGCGTCGCCGGTGGTAAAGTCTGAGCGCGTGGACGCCAGGAACATGACGGCGTTGGCGATATCGCTGACCTCGCCGATGCGGCGCGTGGCGATGAGGCGGCTGCGGCTCTTCTCGACCTCGGGATCGGCGTAAAAGCTTGCCGACATGGGGGTCTTGACGAAGCAGGGCTCGACGCAGTTGGAGCGCACGCCGTAGGGACCCCACTCGGCAGCCAGCATCTTGGACATCATGTTGACGCCCGCCTTGGTGGAGCTGTACACGCCCGAGAACGTTTCGGGGGAGTGACTGGCGACGGTGGAGATGTGAACCAGGCGGCCCTGGCCGGCCTTGATCATCTCGCGACCAAAGCGCTGCGAGGTGATGAAGTAGCCGGTGAGGTTGACGTTGATGACCTCGTTCCAGTCGGAGAGCGGCAGGTCCTCCATGGCTGCGAAGCGCAGGATGCCGGCGGTGTTGACGAGGACGTCGACACGGCCGAAGTTGGCGATGGTGGCGTCGACGGCAGCCTGAACCTCGGCCTCGTCGGTGGCGTTCATCTTGTAACCCTCGGCGTGGATGCCAAACTCGGCAGCAAGGTCGGCGGCAGCGGCCTTGACCTTCTCCTCGTCCAGGTCGAGCAGGACGACGTTGGCGCCGTTGCGGGCGAACTCGCGGCAAATCTCGACGCCCATACCGCCGAGCGCGCCGGTCACGGCGCAGACATCGCCCTCGAGCTTAAGCCAATTGCTCATAGGAACTTCCCTTCTTATGCCTCCCGGTGGGTCGCTCCCATTAACCGACCCACGTGGTTTTCGCTGGTTATCGTATGCTTTGCATTTGCGCAGGTGAATTGCATATTTGTTAGAATGGCGTTAACCATAGGTTTACACTGTGCGATGCAGTTTATTCTCAATTGAGCGCATGACCTGCGAAAACAACCTCCTGTGGCACCATGTGGCCACGGGCGCGAAAACGGTAGATTAACGTGTACGATCGACGACTTGAGGCCATATCGGCCGCCGCGGAGCTGGGAAGCTTCTCGCGCGCGGCGGCAAAACTACGTGTGTCGACCCCGGCTCTCGTCAAACAGGTGTCGGGGTTCGAGGCCGAGTTTGGCATCACGTTGTTCGAGCGCTCGCATTCGGGCGTTAAGGTGACGCCGGCGGGTGCGCTGCTGGTAGACGATGCGCGCTCGATCATGCGTCAGTCCGAGGATGCGTTGCGCCGTGCCCGACGCGCGGCGGGCGATGGCGGTGCCGTGCGCCTGGGCGTGTCGATGATGTGCCCGGGGCGCCAAACGCTGTCGATGTGGTCGGGCATCCACGATCTGGAACCGTCGCTGCGATTTGAGATCGTGCCGGTAAGCGATCTCTACGACGAGCGCGAGACCGTCATGCGCAGCTTGGGCCGCGAGGTCGATGTGGTGCAATCGAGTTTTTCAACCCCACGCTGGGGTGATGCCTGCCAAAAGCTCCTTATCGTCAACGTACCGTTTTATATTGATGTGCCGCGCACGAGCCCGCTGGCGCGCAAGAATCGCATTACGGTTGCCGACTTGGAGGGTATGCGTCTGCGCGTACTGCGCCACGGCAACGACGCCATGGACAGCCTGCGCATCGATCTTTTGGCCGATGGCGGCGTGGACGTGATCGACGTGGACAGTTTTGACTTTGCGCTCTTTAACGAGGCGGAGGAAAAGGGCGACGCGGTGCTCACTTGCGGGGCGTGGTCGGGCGTGCACCCGGCTTTTGTAGGCGTGCCGTTCCTATGTGGCCGCGAGGTGCCGGTCTTCTTGCACTACCCGCTCGAGCCCACCCTCCAAGTACAAAAATTCGTCAACGCCATGGCCCAACTCCTCAAGTAGCTTACACAAAACGAGGCCCTGGCCAAACGGCCAGGGCCTCACTAACCTTTATTCCGTTTTAAACAACGGGCTGATTGCGCGCAGGAGGGTGCCCCGGCGCGGCGGGGTATTTCCTCCGCGCGCAGTTTCGCAGCGAAGCGAGAATGTTTGAGCACGGAGGAATTACCCCGCCGCCCCGGGGCACCCTCCGTCAGTAACCGTTCCTACTCCAGCTCAAACGCACCCGTGTACAGCTGGTAGTAATACCCGCGCTTGGCAATCAGCTCATCATGGTTGCCGCGCTCGATGATGCGGCCGTGATCCAGGCAGATGATCGCGTCAGAGTTGCGCACGGTGGACAGGCGGTGCGCGATGACAAACGTCGTGCGGCCCTCCATGAGCTTATCCATGCCCGCCTGCACGATGGCCTCGGTGCGGGTGTCGATGGAGCTCGTGGCCTCGTCCAGAATCATTGCCGGCGGATCGGCGACGGCGGCGCGCGCGATCGAAATCAGCTGACGCTGGCCTTGCGACAGCTGGGCACCGTTGCCGGTAAGCATGGTGTCGTAGCCGTCGGGCAGGCGGGTGATAAAGTCGTCCGCGCCCGCGAGCTTGGCCGCCGCGATGCACTCCTCGTCGGTCGCATCCAGGTTGCCGTAGCGGATGTTATCCATCACGGTGCCGGTGAACAGGTTCACGTCCTGCAGCACGACGCCCAGCGAGCGGCGCAGATCGGCCTTGCGGATCTTATTGACGTTGATGCCGTCGTAGCGAATCTTGCCGTCGGCAATGTCATAGAAGCGGTTGATGAGGTTGGTGATGGTCGTCTTGCCGGCACCGGTGGCGCCGACAAACGCGACCTTCTGGCCCGGCTTGGCAAACACGGACACGCCGTGCAGCACCTCGTGGTCGGGCGTGTAGCCAAAGTCGACGTTGTCCATGACCAGGTCGCCGCGCAGCGGCACGTACTCGATCTCGCCGGTTGCGCGGTGCGGATGTTTCCATGCCCACATGCCGGTGTGGTGGTCGGCCTCCTCGAGCTCCCAGGTTTCGGGGTTCACCTGTGCGTTGACGAGCGTCACGTAGCCTTCGTCGGCCTCGGGCTTCTCGTCGATGAGCTCAAAGATGCGGTCGGCGCCGGCGAGGCCCATGACCACGGCGTTGATCTGCTGCGAGATCTGGCCGATCTGTCCGCAGAACTGCTTGGTCATGTTGAGGAACGGCACCACGACGGCGATGGACAGCGCCATGCCCGAGATGCTCAGGTTGGGCGCGCCCAGCGCCAGGAAAATGCCGCCCGCCAGTGCGACCAGCACGTAGAGCAGGTTGCCCAGGTTCATAAGGATGGGCATGAGGATGTTGGCGTACATGTTGGCCTTCTGGGAGACCTCGAAGAGCTTTTCGTTGCGCTCGTCAAAATCGGCCTCGGCGGCAGACTCGTGGCAGAACGCCTTGACGACCTTCTGGCCGTTCATGACCTCCTCGATATGGCCCTCGACCACGCCGAGCTCGGTCTGCTGCGCAATAAAGAAGCGCGCGGAGTTGGAGCCGAGCAGCTTGGTCATAAAGGTCATAAAGGCGACGCCTGCCACAATGACCAGGCACATCCAAACGCTGTAGTACAGCATGATAAAGAACACCGTGACGATGACGATGGTCGTCATGAGCAGGTTGGGCAGCGACTGGCTGATCATCTGGCGCAGTGTGTCGATGTCGTTGGTGTAGTGGCTCATGATGTCGCCGCGCTGGTGCGTGTCGAAGTAGCGAATCGGCAGGTCCTGCATGCGGTTGAACATCTTCTCGCGCAGCTTCTCGAGTGAGCCCTGCGTGACGATGGCCATGGCGCGGTTCCAGAACAGCGAGGACAGGATGCCGACGCCGTAGATGCAGGCGAGGGTGGTCACGAGCTGTGCGATCTTGGGCTGTGCGGCTTCCCAATCGCCCGACTGCCACGATTCGCTAATAATCTGCAGGGCGCTCTGAAGGAAGGTCGCGCCGATGGAGTTGATGATGGCGCAGAGCACCACGCCGACGACGACGAGGGGCAAAAGCACGGGGTAGAAGCCAAAGAGCGTCTTGATGAGGCGCGACATGGTGCC
>JAUMNV010000180.1 GCA_031295725.1 Collinsella sp. | reverse complement strand
GTGGTCGACGCGCTGGAACTTATCCCAGTGATAGGCAACGTCGGAGGCGAAGTAGGTGTACTCGCCGTCGGACTTGATCAGGACGCGGTCCTTGTCATCGCCCAGGTCGGTGGAGCGGAACCACAGGGCGCCGTCCTTGGTGTAGAGGTAGCCCATCTTGTCGAGCTTCTCAAAAGCGCGGTCGACAGCGGAGGTGCCGGCGGTCTCACCCTCGGTGTCCTTCACATACAGCGAACGCTCGGAGTACCAACGATCGAAGTCGCAATTGACGGCGTGGCAGAGGTCGCGCATGTTGTCGACCATCTTCACATAGCCGCGCTCGCGGAAGCTCTCCATACGCTCCTGCGGGTCGGCGTCGACCCACTTATCGCCGTCGGTGCGCCAGAACTCGGCAGCCTCGTCGATGATGTAGTCGCCGCCATAGGAGTCCTTGCCCAGGGTCTCGGCAAAGTTGTCCTGATACGGATGGGTCTCGGGGTGCTCGTCGTTCTCGTCGGCAACAAAGGCGTCACGGTCGGCGATCAGCAGCTTGTGAGCCTCGTCGATATCCACGCCCTGCTTGGCGATGATGTCGGCAAGCTGCATATAGCGCGTGCTGATGGAGTTGCCGAAGGTGTTCATCTGAGAGCCGTGGTCGTTGATGTAGAACTCACGCTGGATGTCGTAACCGGCGTGGTCCATCACACGGCAGAGCGAGTCGCCCAGCGCGGCCCAGCGGCCGTGGCCGATGTGCATGGGGCCGACGGGGTTAGCGGAAACGAACTCGACCTGGGTCTTCAGGCCACCACCGACGTTGGACTTAGCGAAGTCCATGCCCTTCTCGCGAGCCTCGCCAAAGATGGCATTCTTGACGGCAACGGAGAGGTAGAAGTTGATGAAGCCGGGGCCTGCGATCTCGACCTTCTCGATCGCGGGGTCCTCGGGCATATGGGCAACGATGGCCTCGGCGATCTTGCGCGGGGCGCAGTGGGCCAGCTTGGCGGACTTCAGGGCCATGGTAGAGGTCCACTCGCCATGAGAAGTGTCAGCCGGTCGCTCGATGGCGCAATCGTCAAGTTCAAATGCGGAAAGGTCGCCGGCCTCCTGGGCCGCAGCAAGCGCAGCGCGTACCAGCTCTTCAATCTTCTCGGGCATAGGTCCTCCTTGTGTTAAAGCCCCCGAGCTCTTGGTCACTCGTAGGGCAAAAGCCAGAGTTTGTAGCACTCTATCACAAGCGACGGGCACTGTCGCAGGGTAAAGCCAATCGATATTGCATATGCACAAAATTGACTACAGCTTGTATGGAGTCACTCAAAGATGCCGGTCTGCCTGCAGATTATGCAAGCGTTGAAAATGCATAAAGGTGTGAATGAGCTGCGTCTGTTATCGAATACTCTTACCTATCGGAGTTGTGTGCTTTTCCTGCATAAAGTAAGGGTTTGCGCACGTCAGCGTGTTATTCTAGTCATACGTAAATTCGTATAAGTTGGAGGTAGCATGTTCTCAATCGGTCAACACGTCATTCATCCGGGCCAGGGAGTCTGCACCGTCGTCGGTTTTAGGGACGACACGCCGCAGCCCATGCTGCTGCTCGAGACCAAGCAGGGACATGCGCAGACGATCCTCATGTACCCCGTAGCGCAGGCCGACCGTTTGCACGCCGCCATCTCTCAACAAGATGCCGAGCACCTGCTGAGCCACTACGACGAGCTGGAGTGCGACACCTTTACCGAGCGCAACAGCTCACTTGAGGAGACGCACTTTAAACAGCAGCTCAAGCTGGGCGCGCCCGAGACGGTCCGCGTGGCAAAAACCATGATGCACCGCATTCGCCAGGCCGAGGAAGCTGATAAAAAACCCAGCTCCTACTACATGCGCGTACTCAAGGAGGCCAAACGCCGCTCCATCGAGGAGTTCGCCGTGGCCCTTGGCGTCACCGAGGAGGCCGCCGAAGCCCGCCTAGCCCAAGCCGCCCTCAACTAACCCATCCGCGCCAAAAACCACCACAAAGGGGACAGGCACCTTTGTGGTGGTTTTCTTGTTCTAGTAGTATTCATTCTTATCGATACCCACGAGCACAAGGAGTCTCTTATGGCAGAGCCGCTTACCGCCGGAATCACCCGCGACCGCGCGTTCGAACTGCTCAACGAGCACAACAAGGACCCGTTCCACATCACCCATGGCGAGACGGTCGAGGGCACTATGCGCTACTTTGCGCGCGAGTTCGACCCCGAGAACGAGGAGTTTTGGGGCATCGTCGGTCTGCTGCACGACCTGGATTGGGAGGAGCATGAGGACGACCCCATGAACCACACCATCTATGCTGCCGAGATTCTTGAGGGCGAAGGTGCGTCTCCCGAGCTCATTCGCGCCATCCAGACGCACACGTCCGACTTCAACACCTCGCTGCCCAAGCCCGAGCTGCAGATGGAAAAGATCCTGTTTGCCTGCGATGAGCTCACCGGCCTGATCGGCGCTGCAGTCATCATGCGCCCGAGCAAGAGCGTTATGGACTTTACGACCAAGTCGCTCAAGAAGAAGTTCAAGGACAAGCGCTTTGCCGCCGGCTGCTCGCGCGACGTGATTTCGCAGGGCGCCGAGATG
>JAUMNV010000100.1 GCA_031295725.1 Collinsella sp. | reverse complement strand
GTGGTGGAGGTGTACAGATTACCCATTGAACGTGCTCCAAACGTGATGCAGGCCGGCGATGAACTTGTCGATGTCGGCCTTGTCGTTGTAGAAGGCCACGCTGGCGCGGCAGCAGGCAAGGTTCTCGACGCCCAGCCAGGTGAGCAGCGGCTGCGCGCAGTGGTGGCCGGCGCGGATGCAGACGCCGTCCATGTCCATGATGCTCGCGACGTCGTGCGGGTGGATGCCCTTGACGTTAAAGCTGACGACGCCGTGGTGGTTGTCCCAATAGATGGAGCCGATGATCTGGACAAAGTCGAGCTGCATGAGTTCGCCCATCAGGTAGTGGACGAGTGCCTGCTCGCGGGCCTGGATGTTCTCGTAACCCACGGTGTTGACCAGGTAGTCGAGTGCCGCACCCGTGGCGAAGATGCCGGCGGCGTCCTGCGTGCCGGCCTCGAACTTCTCGGGGACGGGCGCCCAGACGGCGTCCTGCTCGGTGACAGAGTCGATCATTTCGCCGCCGGTGAGCATGGGCGGCATGGCGTTGAGCAGGTCCATCTTGCCCCACAGCACGCCGATGCCCATAGGGCCCATGGCCTTGTGTGCGCTAAAGGTAAAGAAGTCGGCTCCCAGGTCGGCCACATCGACCGGCATGTGCGGCAGCGACTGTGCGCCGTCGACGACCAGATAGCCGCCGTACTTGTGCACGAGCTTGCCGAGGTTCTTGACCGGGTTCTCGACGCCTAGCACGTTGGAGACCTGACCCACGGCCAGGATCTTGGTCTTGGGACCCACCTTGGCCAGAACCTCCTCGGTGGTGAGCTGGCCGGTCTTGGTGGGATAGAGGTAGACGAGCTTGGCACCGGTCTCGCGGCAGACCTGCTGCCACGGAATCAGGTTGGAGTGGTGCTCCATGATGGTGATGACGACCTCGTCACCGGGCTCGAGCACCGTGGGTGCAAAGCTCTTGGCGACCAGGTTGAGCGACTCACTCGTGTTGCGGGTGAAGACGACCTCGTTGGCCTGTGAGGCGCCGATGAGGTCGGCGATCTGCTGGCGGACCTTCGCGATGGCCTCGGTGGCCTCGACGGACAGCGAGTACAGGCCGCGCAGGGGGTTGGCGTTCATACGCTGGTAGAAGTCGCGCTCGGCGTCGAGCACGCAGGCAGGGCGCTGCGCGGTGGCGGCACTATCGAGGAAGGCGATCTCGGGGTGCTGCTGAAACAGCGGGAACTGCGCCTTGTAGGGGTTGGTCTCGATGTCCACAGTGGGCCAGCCGCGCGAAGCCTCGTCGCTGGCGTCGAGCTCCATGGGCTCGGGGGCAGTACAGGTGTCGCATTTAACGTGCTCGGTGTCGATCATGCGAGCTCCTCTTCAAAGTTGTCGATCAGGTTGTTGCCCAGGCGGACGACGGCTGCGCGGGTGCGCTCGTCGGTGGCGGAAAGCGCGGCGTCCTCCAGCTTGGCGCGGATGAACAGGTCCTCGGCGGCGTTTTGGTCAAGGCCGCGGCAGGCGAGGTAGAACAGCTGCTCGTCGCGGACGTGACCGATGGTGGCGCCGTGGTTGCCGGCGACGTCGTCCTCGTCGCAGAGAATGACGGGAACGGTCTTGTTGTCGACGCCCTTGTTGGCCAAAAGCACCGTCTCGCGCTCGGTGCCGGTTGCACCCTTGCAGCCGTGCACGAGGTCGATGGTGCCGCGGTAGACCTTCTTGGACGTGCCGGTCAGCACGCCGTTGGCGTCGATCTCGCACTCGGTCTTGCGACCGCGGTGACGCAGCTCGTAGTTAAAGTCGCGCACCTGCTCTCGGGCGCCCAGGTAGTCAGTATCGATGGTGACCTTGGCGGTATCGCCTAGCAGGTCGCCGGCAAGGCCGGTGGCGCTGGCGCCAGCACCCAGGACGGTGTGCTGCACGTTGACGCGCGCGCCCTCGTCCAGGAACAGGCCGGTGTCGTCGAGCGCGATCCAGCTATCGTCGAGCGTCTGCGTGCAGGTCACGTTGACGGTGGCGTACTCGTGGGCGCACACGCGTAGCACGGAGCCCACGACACCCTCGCCGGTAGCGGGGGAGTCCAGGGCAATAAGCAGATCGAGCGTTGACTGAGGACGGGCGACGACGTCGATGGCGGCGATGGCCGCGGCTGCATCGACACCGCTCACGCGCACGGTAACCGTGGCGTGCTTGTATGCGGGTACATCGATGACGATGCGCTTGGTAGCGTGCTCGGCCAAGTAGGCGTAGGCAGCCTCACCCATGCCGGTTTCGAAGGCCTCAGCAGGGGAGAGCTCCTCCTCCAGCTTAATGGCGCCGGCCTGGTAGACGGAGGTTGCGGGCACGTCGAGCTCGGTCTCGGGCGTGATGCGGGCGCGGTCGGCGGCATCGCCGGGCGCGGAGGCGCGGCGCTCGGGGAAGCGCTCGGCCATGGCGTCCATGGCGGTGTCGAAGGCGTCTGCCACGCCAGTAAACTGCTCTTCCAAGCCCTCAACCTCAATGGTCTCGGCGGGAGCGGCGGCAAGCTCGTCAGAGAGCTCGAGCTTGGTCTGGTTCATCTTGAGCCAACCCCAAGTGGCAGCCGGCATCGCATTGACCTGCTCAAGGGTGGTAGCAGCGGTGTTCGTGGTCTGTTCCATTATCCGATCGCTCCTTCCATCTCGAGCTTGATCAGGTTGTTCATCTCGACGGCGTACTCAAGCGGTAGCTCCTTGGAGACCGGGTTGGCAAAGCCGTTGACGATCATGGTGCGAGCCTCTTCCTCCGGGATACCGCGGCTCATCAGGTAGAATACCTTGTCGTCGCCGATACGTCCGATGGTGGCCTCGTGGCCGATGTCGACGTTCTTGGCGCGGATGTCCATGGCCGGGATGGTGTCGGAGCGGCTCTGGTCGTCGAGCATCAGTGACTGGCAGCTCACGGTTGCCTTGGAGCCCTCGGCCTTGGGCGTGGCAACGATAGAGCTGCGGAACGTCTGGATGCCGCCGCTCTTGGAGATGCCCTTGGTCTCGACGGTTGCCGAGGTCTCGGGCGCGTTGAGCACGACCTTGCAGCCGGTGTCGAGGTTCTGCCCGGCGCCGGCAAAGGTGATGCCGGTAAAGCTCGAGCGGGCGCGACGGCCGTTGAGCACGCTCATGGGGTAGAGGTAGCCCACGTGGCTACCGAAGGAGCCGCTGATCCACTCGATGTCGCCGTCCTCGTCCACGCGCGCACGCTTGGTGTTGAGGTTGTACATGTTCTTGGACCAGTTCTCGATGGTCGAGTAGCGCAGGTGTGCGCGTTTGCCCACAAAGAGCTCGACTGCGCCGGCGTGGAGGTTGGCTACGTTGTACTTGGGCGCGGAGCAACCCTCAATGAAGTGCAGGTCGGCGTCGTCCTCGACGATGATGAGCGTGTGCTCAAACTGGCCGGCGCCCTTGGCGTTAAGACGGAAGTAGCTCTGCAGCGGGAAGTCGAGCTTGGTGCCCTTGGGCACGTAGACAAACGAGCCGCCCGACCATACGGCGCCGTGCAGGGCCGCAAATTTGTGGTCGGTGGGCGGGATGAGCGTCATAAACTTCTCGTGGATGAGCGGTTCCCACTGCGGGTCGTGCAGGGCCTCCTCGATGCCGGAGTAGACGATGCCCATCTTAGACGCGGTGTCCTGCATGTTGTGGTAGACGAGCTCGGAGTCGTACTGCGCGCCGACGCCTGCCAGATAGCTGCGCTCGGCCTCGGGGATGCCCAGGCGCTCAAAGGTGCTCTTGATGTCGTCGGGCACCGACTCCCAGTCGTGCTTTTGGTCGGTGTTGGGCTTGACATAGGTGACGATGTTATCCATGTCCAGGCCCTCGATGGAGGGGCCCCACGTCGGGTCGGGAAAACGATTAAAGATCTCGAGGGACTTTAAGCGCAGGTCGAGCATCCACTGCGGCTCGTCCTTCTTGGCGCTGATCTCGCGCACGATGTCGGGCGTGATGCCGGCGTCGAGGCGCTCGAATCCCTCCTCGCCATAGGTGAAGTCGTAGAGGCTGCGGTCGATGTCCGTGACCTCGGTGCGGTTCTTGGTCATTGCGTCGCCCCTTTACGCCTGCTGCTCGGCAGCGGCGGCCTGAGCTTGGGCACGCTGCTCGGCGGCCTCGCGCTCGAAGGTCTCAAAGCCGTTCTTGTCGATCCAGGGGATCAGCGAGGCGTCGTCCTCGCGTACGATGTGGCCCTTGACCATAACGTGGACGCGGTCGACATCCAGGTGCTCCAGGATGCGCGTGTTGTGCGTGATGATGAGCATGGAGCCGTCGCAGCTCTTGCGGTAGGCGTCCATGCCGTGGCTGACGGTGGAAAGCGCGTCGACGTCCAGACCAGAGTCGGTCTCGTCCAGGATGGCGAGCTTGGGCTGCAGCAGCAAAAGCTGGAGCATTTCGACCTTCTTCTTCTCGCCGCCCGAGAAGCCCACGCCCAGCTCGCGGTTGAGATAGGCGGTATCCATGTTGAGCTCGGCCGCGAGCTCCTTGACGCGACGGCGGAACTCCTTGCCCTTCATCTCTAGGCCAGGGCGGCCGGCGATGCTGGCACGCAAAAAGCTCGACAGCGGCACGCCGGGGATCTCGACCGGTGCCTGGAAGCTCAGGAACAGGCCGGCGCGCGAGCGCTTGTCGGTGGTGAGCTCGGTGATGTCCTGGCCGTCAAAGACGATACGGCCGTCGTTGACCGTGTAGACGGGGTCGCCCATGACCAGGTGGCCGAGGGTGGACTTGCCGGCGCCGTTGGGTCCCATCAGAACGTGGGTCTCGCCGGCGGCGACGTTGAGGTTGACGTTGTGGAGGATGGTCTTCTCGTCCACGGAGGCGGTCAGACCTTCGATGGAAAGCAGCGGATTTGCGCTCATGCTGTCCCTCTCTGTATATGGTGTACTCATAGGTGTACTAAACCCTAGGAATCTTCTCGGAATAAAGTTACTATGGGTTCGGCGTTAGTCAAGGGAAAACCCGACTAATCCACTCGACTTTT
>JAUMNV010000082.1 GCA_031295725.1 Collinsella sp. | reverse complement strand
TCCGAGAAGAACTTGACGATGGGGCTGTTGATGGAGCCGTCCTCGCGGAAGGCGATCCATGCCAGGCCCTTGGCGCCAAACGTGGAGGCCACGCCGGCGAGCTTATCGATCTTGGCACGTGCCCAGGCACCGGCGCCCTTGGCGTTGATGGCCTTGACGACAGAGCCGTCCTCGTTTGCGGCGGTCGCAAAGACCTTGAACTTGGAGTTGGCAAAGATGTCGGTCAGGTCGACCAGGTGCATGCCATAGCGGGTATCGGGCTTGTCGGAGCCATAGGTGTCCATGGCCTCCCAGTAGTCCATGCGACGCAGCGGCGTGGGCATCTCGACACCCATGCGGCCGAAGGCATCGGACAGAACTTCTTCGAGTGCGCTCATGACATCGTTCTGGTCCACGAAGGACATCTCGATATCGACCTGGGTGAACTCGGGCTGACGGTCGGCACGCAGGTCCTCGTCGCGGAAGCACTTGGCAACCTGGTAGTAGCGCTCGACGCCACCGACCATGAGCAGCTGCTTCAGGAGCTGCGGGGACTGCGGCAGCGCGTAGAAGTTGCCCGGCTGAATACGGCTGGGAACGATGAAGTCGCGGGCGCCCTCGGGCGTGGACTTAAACAGGGAGGGCGTCTCGACCTCCATGAACTCACGGTTGTGCAGCGCCTCCCGAATGGCAAAGGTAAAGTCGGAGCGCAGCTTGAGGTTGGCCATCATCTCGGGACGACGGAGGTCC
Source organism: Collinsella sp. (assembly GCA_031295725.1). Classification (GTDB taxonomy): domain Bacteria; phylum Actinomycetota; class Coriobacteriia; order Coriobacteriales; family Coriobacteriaceae; genus Collinsella. The sequence continues at coordinate 38,429 of JAUMNV010000082.1, read as the reverse complement.
AGATAGCGATAGCGCAGGCGGGTGTCCTCGCTCGTCTCGATGCCGTCCTCGATCTGGAACGGCGGGGTGACGGACGTGTTGAGCACCTCGGCGTGGTCGGTCAGGACCTCGATCTCGCCGGTCGCGAGCTTGGTGTTGGTGGTCTCCTCACCACGAGCGCGCACGACGCCGTGGATCTTGATGGGCCACTCGGGACGCATGGTCTCGGCGATCTTAAAGGCATCGCCGTCGGAGTGCTCGGGGTCGAAGGTGAGCTGCGTGATGCCCTCGCGGTCACGAAGGTCGCAGAAGATAAGGCCGCCGTGGTCGCGGCGACGACTCACCCAACCGGTGAGGGTGACCTCTTCGCCCACGTTCTCGAAGCGAAGCTCGCCGCAGGTACGGGTGTGCATGGAATGCTCATCGATGGGACGGGTCTGGCTCATACCAGTGATCCTCCTTTATGGATCTGTGCCGCCCCGTGTCGTTCCGGGCGGCGTCGTACAGATTTGCCCAGCCTGCGTAAACCGCGCAGCCAGACATGGCGTTCTATCTTATCGCACCTGTGTCGATGTGCCGCGGAAAAGTGGCTCCTGCCCAAAGACTTGACGGAGACGAAACAATTGATGCGTCGCGGCACCCGTCTGCACGCGTCACGTGCGACAATATGCCCCAATAAAACAGCACTTGGAAAGGCCCGTCATGACTGCACGGCTCATTGTTATGGATATCGACTCCACGCTCATCAACCAGGAGGTCATCGACCTGTTGGGCGAGGAGGCCGGCGTAGGCGAGCAAGTGGCGAAGATCACTGAGCGCGCCATGCGCGGCGAACTGGACTTTAAGCAGGCGCTCGAGGAGCGCGTGGGGCTGCTTGCCGGCTTGGACGAGAGTGTGTTCGAGCGTACCTTTGAGCGCGTGACGTTTACTCCTGGCGCGCTGGAGCTTGTGCGCTCAGCGCACAGCAAGGGCTGGAAGGTCGGCGTGGTAAGCGGCGGCTTCCATGAGGTGGCCGACAAGATCGTGGCCGCCGCGGGCATCGATTTTTGCCTGGCTAACCGCCTAGAGGTCGTGGACGGCCAGCTCACCGGTAAGCTGGCGGCAGACATCGTGACCAAGGAATCCAAGCTCATCCGGCTGCTGGATTGGGCAGTCGAGTGCGGTGTCGATATGGCCCACACCGTCGCGATCGGCGACGGGGCAAACGATATCCCTATGATTAAGGCCGCGGGCACAGGCATCGCGTTTTGTGCCAAGCCCAAGACGCGCGAAGCCGCCCCGTTTGCCATCGACGAGCGCAACCTGATGCTCGCCATGGACATCATCCTGCGCGACTAGTCAGTTTGCCTCACAACTTCATCTAATCTGACATGTCAGATTTCCGAACAATTATGCTCTAATGTTCGGAAACAACCCTTCGCGTGCTAAACTTTTCTGCGTCGAAGGGAACTTATATGGACAAACGAGATCTTGAGCAATTGCTAAGTGACGTGGCAGACGGAAGCATTATGCCGGCCGATGCCCTCACGCGCATCCAGACGGCGCCAACCGCCGATCTGGGTTTTGCGCAGCTCGATCTTTCACGCGGGGTACGCCAGGGAGCCGGCGAGGTTGTCTACGGTGCCGGTAAAACCGCCGAGCAGATTGGCGCCATTATCGAGGCGCTGCGCGAAGCCGGCCAGGAGCGCATCCTGGTCACGCGCCTGGACAGCGAAAAAGCGGCCCGTACCTCGGAGCTCCTCGACAACGGCATCGACCTGGGATATGTCCCGGACGCACAGCTCGCCCTCGTGGGCGGCAAGCCCTCCCCTACCGGCAACGGACGCATCGTCGTCGCCTGCGCCGGCACAAGCGACCTGCCCGTCGCCGAAGAGGCGGCACTGACGGCCGAGTTCTACGGCAACGAGGTCGACCGCCTCTACGACGTGGGTGTCGCCGGCCTGCACCGCCTGCTCGCGCATGCCGAGGAACTTGCCCAGGCGCAGGTGGTCATCGCCATCGCCGGCATGGAGGGCGCGCTGGCAAGCGTTATCGGCGGCCTGGTGAGCTGTCCGGTCATTGCCGTTCCCACCAGCGTGGGCTACGGCGCGAGCTTTGGTGGCGTAGCCGCACTGCTCGCCATGCTCAACTCCTGCGCCAGCGGCGTTTCGGTCGTCAATATTGACAACGGCTTTGGCGCCGCCTACCAGGCAAGTCTTATCAATCATCTGAGCGCCGGCGCAACCCGCGCCCGTTAAGGAGCATTCCATGTCCAACCATCAGCACACGCTTATCATCGACGGCACCTCGGGCATCAGCGGTGACATGACTGTCGCGGCCCTGCTCGACCTGGGCGCCAGCGAGGAACACCTGCGCGAACAGCTCGCCACGCTGCCGGTCGACGGCTTTTCGATCGCCGTTACACGCGCAAACAAGCATGGCATCGACGCTTGCAATTTCGACGTCCAGCTTGCAGAGGAGCTCGAGAACCACGATCACGATATGGCCTGGCTCTACGGCAACGAAGCAGCTGCCGAGCACACGCACGAGCACGAGCACCACCATCATGACCATGGCGGGCACGAACACGAGCACTGCCATGAGCACGACCATGAGGGCCACGCCCATGAGCACGAAGATCATCACCACACCCACCACCATCACCACCGTTCTTTGGCGGATGTCACCGCCATCATCGATGGCTCGCAGTTAAGCGATGGCGCCAAGCGCCGCGCGCTCGCCATCTTTACCGCACTCGCCGCCGCCGAGGCCAAGGCCCACGGCAAAACGCCCGAGACCGTCATGTTCCACGAGGTAGGCGCCATCGACTCCATCGTCGACATCTGCTCGGTCGCCATCTGTCTCGATGACCTGGGCATTGAGGACATTGTCGTCGAGTCGCTCTCCGAGGGTCACGGCACCATCCACTGTGCCCACGGCCTTATGCCCATTCCCGTCCCCGCTGTCGTCAACCTGTGCCAGGCGGGCAATATCGCCCTCACGCCCGCACTGGTCGCCGGCGAGCTCGTGACGCCCACGGGCGCCGCCATCGTCGCCGCACTGCGCACGTCCGAGCACCTGCCGGCCCGCTACCGCATCGAGGCCGTCGGCTACGGCGCCGGCAAGCGCCCCTACGAGGGTTGCTCCGGCACGCTCCGTTGTCTGCTTGTTCAAGTGGATGCATAGCCATGGATGCCCGCAAAGAAAAAAGCCGCGCTGCCATCGTTGCGGCGTTCTCCGAGCTGCTACGCGAAGAGGACTACGGCAAGATTACCGTCGGCGACATCATCGCGCGCGCTCACGTAGGCCGCGCGACATTCTACGGCCTCTTTAAGAGCAAAGACGACCTACTGTCCGAGCTCGTGAGCGACATCTGCACCCACGCCCTCGACGACGATGGCACACCACTCGACGACCCACTCGTGCAGGTCGAGCATATCCTCAACAACCTCTGGGAGCGCCGCCAGGGCGTTCGAGCCCTCGTAGCCGGCGCCGGCTCACGCGTCTTCGCCGACTGCCTACGCAAGACCATCATGTCACGAGCAGCCGAAACCGTCCCCGCCGACCCCACAGGCCCCGCCGGCACCATGGACCGCAGTTTCCTACTACACCACATAGCCTCAAGCTTCGTAGCAACCGTCCAATGGTGGGCCTGGCACAACTTCCAAGCAGATAAGGCCGATGTGGCAAAAGATTACCTATCAGCCATAAAACCCCTCTTCAACTAAGTAAGTAAGCCTCTCATCCCAAAGCACCGCCCCACCCCAAGGCGCCACGCATCCCAAAGTGTCACTCGCGCCTCAAAGCGCCTAACAACAAAGTGCCCACCACATCCAAATTCAGATATATATGTTGGTTGCTTGTTCGAACGCAACTGGATTCCCGCAGGGTCCGGCATAGGTTAACTTTCCGCCGCACTCCGCAGGACGCAAGAAGCTCCCGCCGCACGAAGTGCGCAGCGGGAGCTTCTTGCATGTCCGAGGACGCGGCGGAAAGTTAACCTATGCCGGACCCGGGCGTTATATCAATTGTCTTGGACTAGAACATGCCCAAGAAACCGTGCACAAACAGTGCGGCCAGAGCGGCACCGACAAACGGCGCGATGCCAGGAACGAGCAGGCCGTACTTCCAGTTGTTGTCAGCCTTGTTCTTGATCGGCAGCACCTGATAGGCCATGCGAGGACCAAGGTCACGGGCCTGGTTCATGGCGAAGCCGGTGATGCCGCCCATGCCCATGCCAACGGCCCAAACGATCAGGCCGACGCAGATGGCGAGCATCAGGACGTTCTCGCCAGCACGGTTAGCAGCAGCAAGGATGGCGCTGATGAACACGAAGGTGCAGATAGCCTCACAGAAGAAGTTGCGGGCATAGTTCGTACCCTCGGTGGTGGGGTTGGTCGAGAAGATATTGCGCTGGGCAATGGGATCGACGACACCATCGGAAGCCTTGAACTCATCGGCATACATCAACCACGCGATCACGGCGCCCACAAAGCCGCCGAGCATATCGGCAATCATGAAGGGGATGCAGCTGCTCCACGGCACCAGGCCCACGATGCACTGGGCAAGCACCATGGCGGGGTTCATGCACACGGCGCCGCCAAAGACAAACAGGCAGACCGAGATGCCAAAAGACCAGGTGGTGATGGCAAACATGTGGCCGGAGCCCTGATACTTGGTGCCCTTGAGCACGGTATCGCAGTGCACGCCCACGCCAAAGATGATCATGAGGGCCGTTGCGCCGAATTCGCAGAGGAGTTTGGTAAGCATAAAACCTTATCTTTCTTGTCGGTTATAAACGATTCGTTTAGGCCGCGTACTAGTGCTGAGCGACGACAACGCCAAGGCCATCGGGAATGACGGCCACCTTGGCATCGGCACCCTTCATCTCAAAGGCGAGCTTGAGCGCCTCATCGAGAGTGTTGACCGGCGTCATGTGCACATCCTTGATCATCTGGTGATCGCACAGGTCGGTAACCATGATCACAGGATGATGCGCCAGGATGCGGGCAAAGATCTGGCTCGTCCACTGGTCGGGCAGGGTCTCGTCCTTAGGACGGTCGATGCAGGCGCGCTCAAACTCTGCCGGATCATTGTCGGCGATGTTGTGATAGAAGCCCTCGCCACCGTGACCGTCGGCACAGCCGGCGACGTCGATGATCACGCCGCCCTCGGGAAGCGTGGCCTCGGCAGAGCACATGCCCTTCACGGCCTGGTAGATGTTCTGGTCGAGCGGGTAGCCGCCGTTGGTGGTGATGGCAATCTCGCACTCGACGGGCTCAACGCCGGCAAGGCTCTTCACGAACTCGCAGCCAGCCTCGTGCGCCTTGTGGATGTCGCCGGCAAAGGAGCCGATGACCTCGTGCTTGCCGTTGAGCACCACGTTAAGCACAAAGGCAAGGTGAGCCATCTCGGCAGCGGCAAACATGTCCTCGCTCACGTGGTTGTGGCACAGGTTGCCGGCACGCGAGTGGGAATCATTCACAAACTGACCGTTGTGGTTGTACATGATGGTCTTGTAGCTGGCGATGCCAGGCAGGACGGACTTGCGGCTACCAGAGAAACCGGCAAAGAAGTGCGGCTCAATAAAGCCCTCGGCAAGCAGCAGGTCACAATCGGCGGCAATCTTGTTGATGATGCACTCGCCACCAGAAGGCAGGGTGCCAATCTTTTTCATCATGCTGTCGTCAGTCGCGACGTGCATAACGATTTCCTCGTTGGCAACAATCTCCTCGCCATACTTGTTGACGAGTTCCTCGTGCGTCGACGGACGGTGCATACCCGTAGCAACCAAAATACGCACGCGAGCCTCGGGTGCAGCGGAATGGATGTGATGCAGCAGAATAGGCATCGTCACACGCGAGGGAACGGGACGCGTATGGTCGGAGCTAATGATGACAATATCCTTCTTGCCAGCACAAAGCTCCTCGAGCGAAGGCGAGCCATAAGGGTTGGCAAGTGACTCCTCCACAAGCTCTTCCTGCGATTTTGTAGTCTTAAACTCGTTTTGATGACCTTCCATCACACCCGCGAAGTTCTTATCCTCGAGCTCCAGATGCAACGTCTTGTGGTCAAACGGCAGTTCACATTCAAACAATGACGAGCGCCCTCTTCCTTTCAACTGACACACTAGATAAACCGTTGGAAGGATACGCCGCTCACCGAAAAACACCACCGTCCACCGACTCATTAACACAACGTTCATATTTGACCCACAACAAAACGGCCGCGATCCCAAACGGGACCGCGGCCGCCTGTAAAAGACACAATAGACAGGATGACTTACGCAGCTCCGAGGCAAACATCTACCCCGAGATGTACGCACGTAAGTCATTTTGCATAAATTCGTTAATTAATTGCATAAAATGGTGCAAGGATTTCTAGCCGTAACAGGGTAGTACCCTCCGGAGCGTGCATTTTTGCGAGTATTCAGCATCGCCGGATAAGATTTTGGTGTCAAAAGTCTTTCAAAAGGTAGATAGTCCTCATGGCTCGTCCCATCTGGATAGCAAGCGGCGAGAAACCAGCTATATATGGACATCGCCAAGGCCCAATTGGCGCGCAAAAGCATCAACAGGGACCGCGAACGTCACCCATAGCCTTATGCACCAATCTTTGGCTGCTGAAAACTCCGTTTTTTGCACGTCGTCCCAAGCACCACCCTCACCCAGCGGCCTTCCGCCGAAGACCGGACATCGCAGGGCCCGCCATAAGTTTACTTTTAGGAACACTCCGCAGGACGCAAGAAGCCCTCGCCGCACTCCACATTAAGCGCGAAGCGCGCCATTCTTCTCCTCAGCTTTAATCCCCGAAGACCGAGGACGAAGGGGCCCGATGGGTTTCCCTCTGAATGCATTCCGCAGCACGAAGCCCCCTTATCCACAGCTCCGAAGGAGCAGGATAAGGGGGCTTCAAGTGCGAGGACGCATTCAGAGGGAAACCCGTCGGGTCCCGGTGAGAGCCACAGGGCTATCGATTACCCCGTGTTCTGCAATCCTGCCGAGACGCCGGTCACAGTCGAAAGAATCAGGCTCATGTACTCGGCCTTCTTCTCCTCGGCCATCTCGTCCTGATTCATGCGCACCTCGCGAAGGGCGCGGACCTGGGCGATGGACAGAGCGTCGACGTAGGGGTTACGCACGCGAACGGCGCAGCCGAGCACGCGACGACGCTGCAGCGGCCACTCATCACCGACGATGGCAAGGACCCACTTACGGGTGAGCTGCATCTCGGTAAAGACCTTCTTGGACAGATCATCGCGGTCGCCCAGATGCAGATACATCTTGGCGATGCGCTGATCGGTCTTAGCAATCGACATCTCGATGTTGTCGATAAAGGTGCGGAAGAACGGCCACTCCTGGTAGGCAGCCTTGAGCTGGTCAAGATCGCCAAGCTGCTCGCAGGCGGTGCCCAGACCGTACCAAGCGGCCAGGTTAATGCGCGCCTGGCTCCAGCTGAAGATCCACGGGATGGTACGCAGGTCATCGAGCGACTTGGCGCCCAGACCGCGCTTGGCGGGACGCGAGCCGATCGGCAGCAGACCGACCTCGGTCAGCGGCGTCACGGTCGAGAACCACGGTGTAAAGTCCTCGGTGTTCAGCAGGTCCAGATAGCGTTCGTGGCTTGCAGTGTTGAGCTTCTCGGCCATATCCCAGAACTTCTGCGTGGTCTCGGTGTTGGTCTTCTCGACACTCGGGGCCGACTGCAAAAGCGTTGCGGCGGCAACGGACTCAACATGGCGCTGAGCCAGCGTGCGGTTGCCGTAACGGGCAAAGATGACTTCGCCCTGCTCGGTAAGCTTAAAGAAGCAGTTGACCGAACCCTTGGGCTGCGCCAGCACGGCCTTGTTGGCCGGGCCGCCGCCACGGCCCACGGCACCGCCGCGACCGTGCATGAGCACCAGGTCGATATCGTTCTTCTCTGCCCACTTGGCGATGCGCTCCTGCGCGGAGTGCAGCGCGAGCATGGCCGTGGTAGGACCGGCATCCTTGGAAGAGTCGGAATAGCCCAGCATGACCTCCATGCGGCGGTTGGTCTGGGCAAGGCGCTTTTGCACCACGGGCAGCGTAAGCATCTGATCGAGCACGTCGACGCAGCCCTCGAGGTCCTCGAGCTGCTCGAACAACGGGATCACGTCGAGCTCGGGGACATCCTCCTCGTGTGCAAAGGACAGGTGCGCCAGCTCAAAGACGTCGGCCACATGCTGAGCGCTCTTGGTAAACGAGATGATGTAGCGGTGCGCCATCTTCTTGCCGTAGCGCTTTTGGATGGAGCCGATAGCGCGGAAGGTATCGATGACCTCGCGCGTCATGGGCTGCAGGTCGCCATGGATACCGTTCTCGTGGATATCCTTAAGGGCGCGGGCATGCACCACGGAGTGCTGACGGAACTCCATCTCGACCATATGGAAGCCGAAGGACTCGACCTGCCAGATGATGGTTTGGACCGGGCCGTAGGCAGCACGGACGGCACCGCAGGCGGCCAGCGAACGCTGGACGACGCGCAGGTCATCCAGGAACTCGTCGGCGCTGTGGTACATGGTGTCGGTGATACGACGGACGGTGGCGTTCAGGCGGTCGGCCATGACGAGCATGACGGCGCGATGCGGCTCGTGCTCGGAGATCAGCTCGGCGCGGGCCGTGTAACGAGGGCTCATCTCGACCTGATGGTTCCACAGGTTAATGAGCTCGGCCGACGGCTTGCTGTAGGTAGCCTCGAGCGTGAGGTTGCGGCCGATGTGGCGGCACTTGTCCTCGAGCTTGAGCACCATGTGCGTAAAGTACTTGGCGGCGACCTCACGGCTCACCTTGGCGGTGACGTTGGGGTTACCGTCGCGGTCGGAACCGATCCAGCTGCCGGGATGGAAGAACGCCGGGCACAGCGGCGGCACAGTACCGGCCTTGTCGCCCAGCACCCAATCGTCAAAACGACGATAGATAACGGGGATAACGTCGAACAGCGTGTTATCGAAGATGTCGATGATGGTATCGGCTTCCTCGACCGGCGTGGGCTTCTTGAGCGCGATGGGACTCGTACGCACCAGGGCGTCGATCTCCTGCAGCATATGGCGCTCGTTCTCCACCAGGTCGGAGCCGCCCAGACGCGGACGCTCCTCCAGCAGGTTGGAGATACGGCGGATCTTGCCCTCGACGGCCTTACGACGGGCCTCGGTGGGATGTGCGGTAAAGACAGGGTGGAACTCGAGCTTGTCGAGCAGCTCGTTGGCACCCTCGACACCCAGCTCATTCACCAGCTGGTGATAGGCAACGGTAAGCTCGTTGGCAGGATCGACCTCGGTATCGGTCGACGCACCGGCCTCGCGCTCGCGCAGCTGCGCCACACGGTAGTTCTCCTCCGACAGGTTTGCCAGATGGAAAAAGCTCGTAAAGGCGCGAACGATGACCTGCTGCTTATCGAGCGGCAGGCTGTCGATCAAATCGACGACCTCACGAAATGCCACGGCAGTGGGCTCGTCGGCGGTGGGCACGCCCTGCTCGTCGACGGCTTCGTCGGCAGCGCAGGTACCGGGGTTGCCGGCATTGACCACAATCTCGGCTGTCAAAATCTTGTCGAACAGGTCCGCGATCTCGGGATCATACTCGCTAAGCACACGGCGCTCCAGGCGCAAGAACAGCGCCAGATTGTCGCGCAGCTCCTCGGGGATCTCGATCTCGGCGAGACGCTCCCTGGACTCGGCATTCGAGCCGATTCGGTTAACGAGGCGGTTGACCACGGCAGCGACGCGCGCCGCGGCTTCGGGTACAGACTGGTTGCTTAGGTTCTCAGCCACGTTTCCTCCCATTCCTCCTTCTATGCACGTAACATGCGGTATTCATTATAGGCGCTTGAGAAATACTTTCGACACTGATTGCGCTTTACCACACAAAAGTATTTTCTGCATTGCAAAGGTTTTTGCCCTAAATGGTCGTATTTCTCGGTGGGCGGCATACGTAAACGGGGGCATTCCGCATAAAAGCGAAACACCCCCGTAACAATCGCTCTCCATGAGCAGGGCACGTTAGCAGGCCCGAAGCTCAAAAAGATGCGCTACAGGCGCTCGCGAACCGCCTCGACGACGTTGTCCAGATCGGCGAGCACCTCGTCATGGCTCTGCATGTCGCGCACTTTGACCTTGCCGGCGGCAAGCTCGTCGCCACCCAGGACCAAGATGAGCTTGGCGCCTACCTTATCGGCTTGCTTAAACTGGGCCTTGAGCGAACGACCCTGATAGTCGGCCTCGGTCACGATACCTGCGGCGCGAAGCTCCTGCGTAATGGCAAAGACGTTCTGACGCAGCTCCTTGCCGGCGTTGGCGACATAGACGCACGGGGCCTCATCGGCACCCAAATCGCTGCCAAAGGCCTGCAGGGCCAGCAGGGCGCGCTCAAAACCGACAGCAAAGCCGACGCCCGCCGTGGGCTTGCCACCCTCGAGCTCGACCAGGCCATCGTAGCGGCCGCCGCCGCCGATGGAGCCGACGCCGGCGCCAGGGGCCTCGACCTCAAAGACAGTACGGGTGTAGTAGTCCAGGCCGCGCACCAAGGTGGGATCCTCGACATACTCGATACCGGCGGCATCCAGATAGCGCTTGACCTGCTCGTAGTGCTCGCGGCACTCATCGCACAGGTTGTCACCCATCAGCGGAGCCTCGGCCATGATCTCGCGGCAGTGGTCGTTCTTGCAGTCGAAGGCACGCAGCGGGTTGAGCTCGGCGCGCTCGCGGCACTCATCGCACATCTCGTCGGCGTGATCGAGGATGAACTGCTTAACCTGCTCGCGATAAGCCGGACGGCACTGGGCGTCACCCATCGAGTTGATGAGCAGACGAAGCTTGGAAAGATCGAAGCCCAGGCTCTTGTAGAACTCCATGAGCATGATGATGCACTCGGCGTCTGCCGCCGGATCGGGAGCGCCGAGCCACTCGATGCCCACCTGGTGGAACTGGCGCAGGCGGCCCTTCTGGGGACGCTCGCCGCGGAACATGGCCTCGGCGTAGTAAGCCTTAAACGGCGTGGAGCCCTGGGGCACCAGATTGTTCTCGACGACGGCGCGCACCACGCCGGCCGTGCCCTCGGGGCGAAGTGCCAGGCGCTGCTTGGGCTTGAGTTTGGTGTCGGTGCCCTCGGTAAAGACGCGCTCCAGGTTGGCACCGCTGAACACGCGGAACATTTCCTTGCGCACGACGTCGGTCGACTGGCCGATACCGTGGACAAACACGTCAACCTGCTCGATCGCGGGCGTCTCGATGGGTTTAAAACCAAACGGCTCGAACACGCCGGCCGCAATCTGCCGCATCTTTTGCCAGGCGCGCATCTCGGCGCCGATAAGGTCGCGGGTTCCCTCCGCCTTCTGTGCCTGCATGGGCAAACACCTTTCTTTTGTATCGCGTCATAGGTAGTGGACATTATACGGCACAAAGCAGCAACGCGGCGGCGCGCCTGACCGAACGAGGGTATGGGGACTCGTTCGGCCAGACGCGCCGCCGCGGACGAAGCGGACAAGCGGCGATGCGCTTTGGCCTACCTACTCCCCCGCCACGCTCGCGCGCAGCTTGGCGGCGATGGGCTCGGATGCCAGCAGGAACACGAGCATGACCACGGAGCACGCCAGGCACACGATCCAGGTGCTCGCAAAGGAGCCCGTGGCATCGAACAGCACGCCCGAGACAATGGCGCCCACGGTGCCGCCGACCATCTCGAGCGAGGTAATGGTGCCCGTGACCTTACCGAGGTCGGCCATGCCAAACTGCTCGGACGCGGCGATGGTAGGCGTGATGGTGCCCATGCACGTTCCGATACCAAAGCTCACGGCAGCCACGATGGGACCAAGATCGGTCGCGGGGAAGCACAGGGCGACGCAGGCGATAATGCACGCAATGGAGCCAAGGATATTGCCAAAGCGCAGACCAAAGCGGTCATAGATCGCACCGAGCGAAATCTTGGCGATAACGACGGTGACCATGTAGGCCGAAAGCACGGTACCTGCCCACATGGGATCGTGGCCGCCCGTGACGATCTTGGCGCCGTTGACGGTAACACTCGTCATGTTGGTGACCTGGTTGGGCAAGATGGCGCCGTTAACGAGACCCATAAAGAGGAAGGCGACGACGAGCAGCCAAAACGCCGGGCTCTTCTTGATACGAGACCAGCCGACGCTAACCTCGGGCGCCGTGTGCTCGTCCTTATCGCCAGCCGTCGAGACGGACGGATCGCCCGGGTTCTCGCCGAGCGGCTTAAGGCCGATCTCGGAAGGCTTGGTGCGGAAGGAGTAAGCCGTGATGGGCAGTGCCGCCACCATGCAGACGGCAGCGAGTACCAGGAACGCAGAGCGCCAGCCCACACTCACGATAAGAGAGCTCACGATCGGCGAGAGAATGGCTCCGCCAAAGCCCGAGCCCGAAAGTGCGATGGAAATGGCAAGGCCGCGTTTAGCGGTAAACCAGTTGGCGGTCACAAGGCTAATGAGCAGACGGGTCGAGGCCACAGCGAAGCAGCCCGAAACGGCAAAGAGCACGTAGACCTGCCACAGCTCACCGACAAAGCTCATGCCGGCAAGCACCGCCGAGGTAGCGATAACGGTAAGCGAGCCCAATACGCGGCCACTCACCTTATCGGCAACATGACCGATAACGAGCGAACCCACGACACTCACCACGGTGGAGATGGCATTGGAGACGTTGTACTGCGCAAGGGAAATACCCAGGTTGCTGACGATCAGCGGCTGGAACAGGCTCATGCAGTTGACGAAAATCGTGTAACACGTGGCCATGATCACGAAGCCGGAGGCCACCACGAGCCAGCCGGGGAAGAACTTACGCTGCTGGGGCATACTGCTCCTTTTAGACAAACGAATAGCCTGCGCCGGGCGCCGGTAGTGCCCAAGATTGCCTTGAAAGACAAGGGCATAGGCCTTACGGCCATGCCCGCAGGCTTGAAAGGCAAGGTTGGGTGCTACCGGTGGTCGGCGATATAGCCCAAAGCGACGGCGGTATAGGCCGCGGCACCGAGCGGCAGCTCGGCATCGTTAAAACGTGCCTTGGGATGGTGCTGGGCAAAGTGTTCGTCCGTGTCGGTTACGGCCGCGCCCACGGTAAAGTACGCACTTGGGATCTTGCTCGAGATAAGCGCGAAGTCCTCACTCGCCATGGCATGGAAAAGCGGCAAGAAAGCCGTCTTGGGCAGCACTGCGCCCACGTAGCCAAGCGACGCCTGAGTCATATCGCTGTCGAGTACAAGCGGCGGAACATCCGAAAGCGTCTCGATGGTCGCCGGCGTACGATAGGTCGTAGCAACGCCGTTAACGACCTCCGCGATGCGGGTCTTTAGGTGAGCCATGAGCTCAACATCAAAGCCGCGCAGCGTTCCCTCGAGCACGCAGGTGTCGGGGATGACGTTGGCCGCCAAGCCGCCGGCGAACTTACCAACGGTAAGTGCGACTTCCTTGGCCGCCGGCACCTCGCGGGAGATAAGCTCCTGGAGCGCCAGGTGCACGTGGACGCCGGCCGTGATGGGGTCGATGCAGATCTCGGGGCTGGAACCGTGGCCGCCCTTGCCCTGGAGCGTGATGCGGAAACCGTACACACCCGAGAGCGCCGGGCTGCCGTAGAGCACCAGGCCAAGCGGCGACTGGCTGTTGACATGCATGGCAAAGGCCGCCTGAGGGCGCGGGTTCTCGAGCAAGCCGTCGGCGATGGCAGCGCGTGCTCCCTCAAAGGTCTCCTCGCCCGGCTGGAACAGCAACTTGACGGTTGCGTTGGCCTCCACAAGCTCGGCCTCGCGGGCCTTGAGCAGGCGCGCCGCACCAAGCAGGGCCGTCGCGTGCATATCGTGACCGCAAGCATGCATGCAGCCATTGGTGGATGCAAAGGGCTCGCCGGATTCCTCGACAACGGGAAGGGCATCCATATCGCCTCGGAGCATGACGACCGTTCCGGCCTGCTCGTCCTTGCACGTGCCATTGCCCTGAGCGGCCGCACCGGCACCGATCAGGCCAACGACGCAGGAACCGTCGACTAGCGTGGTATGGGGGATGTCCATCTCGTCCAGACGTGCCTGGATATAGGCAGACGTCTGCGGAAGATTGTTACCCAGCTCGGGCATCTGGTGTAGATCGTGTCGCCATGCAGCGAGCTCGTCTGCAAAAGCCTGAGCTTCTGCGACAAGACCGTCACCGATAGCGGCCTGCGCCGCCGCGGTGGCCTGGGGCGCTGGTTGCGGTTGAAAATCGGACAGAGCTGATGCCATAGAAGCCCTCCAGTAACGTTTTTGCAGCACGCACTTTGATAGCGTAAAGTGCAAGGTACAACTGTAAGGGCATGACATAAAAATGCCGCCCTGGGAGGGCGGCGCAACAAGTTGTTTACAATTGCGGGTGTGATTTTCGGCGCAAGAAATCGAAATGCGTCTCGCTCAAGATAATCGAAAGAAAGATGAGCGCGAAGCCGGCGAGCAGGCGCGAGGTGAGCGCCTCCCCCATCAGCAGCACCGAGAACAGCACGCCCGAAGGCGACTCCATCGAAAGGAGCAGTGAGCCCGTCGAGGCCGAGACATGCGCCAAGCCGACGTTTTGGATGAGCAGAGCCGCGCATGTGCAACCAACCGAGAGAAACGCCATCGCGCTGATAAAGCTCGGCGTCCACACGGACAGAGGCGCTTGGGTCTCGAATAGCAGCGACGTTGCCAGGCTCAGCACGCCGTTGCCCACAAACATCCAAAACGTGATGACGTTGATGTCCATTTTGCGACCGTACTTGGCAGTCACCGCCATCTGGATGGCGAAAAAGACCGCACCCGCCAGCGTAATGACATCACCGATGTTGAATTCAACGCTATCGAGCGCCACCAAGCCAATGCCCGCCAAGCACAGCAGCGCCGCGCCCAGGTTATAGCGGGTGAGTTTTTCGCCGCTCAGAAAATAGCTCGCGAACGGCACAACGATGCAATACGTGCCCGTCAAAAAAGCATTCTTGCCCGCCGTGGTGTGCGCCAGACCGACTGTCTGCAGGGCGTAGGCGGCCCACATAAGTGCGCCCATGCCAAGTCCGACGATAAGGTTGCGGGCGTTGAGGTGCGCGATGATGCGCTTGTGGAAGATGAAAAACATGACCAACGCCGCAGGCAGAAAGCGCACGTAGAGCAGTTCGAACACCGGAATGGTGTCGAGCGCGTCCTTCATGGTCGTAAAGGAGTAGCCCCAGACGACTGCCACCGAAAGCAGCAGGACTTTCCAGAACAGCGGCGAGCGAGCGCCGGCGCCGCGGGAGGTGCCGCCCGCGCCCAGGTCCTCGCGAGCAACAGGGCTATCGGGCATCATTTCGATATTGTCAGTGGCATGCTGGGCCATAGGGCATCCTCGCGCTCAATCTGGGCGTGGTGTCCGCACGCGCATGGCTGCGTGCCGCCTCATGGTCAAATAAAAGCAGGGCGCACCGGACCCCCGGCACGCCCCGCTACTGTAGCAACAACCAAGCAGCCCGTGCAATTCACTACGCTAAAGCATCGGGTTGGAAGATCTCGATGTTCCGACGGCGTTTACGTTGCTGAACTAAATCAATTTGGTTGACTCCAGTTTTTCGATGATCCAGTCGTTGGCTTTGATGACCGGGCGGCGGAAGACGACGCCCAGTGCCAGCGACGGAATCAGATAGCTCGCCAGAATGCCTAGCTCAATCCAGTACTCCATGTGGTACGCACCGGCCATGGCGGCATGCATGGCGTTGATGCCGTGGGTGAACGGCAGGAACGGATAGATCGCCTGGAACACGGGGCCGGTCATCTCGATGGGGAACGTGCCGCCCGAACCGCCGACCTGCATGACCAGCAGCACGACGGCGAGCGCCTTGCCGATATCGCCAAACGAAACCGTAAGCGTGTAGACGATATTGGAGAACACGAGACTCGCGACCCAGCCCGCCAGCACAAACTGCAGCGGGTCGTCGCACTGGATGCCAAAGAACAGGATGTCGCCCGCACACACGAGCGTTGCCTGCAGCAGGGCCAGACCGCCAAAGAACAGGTAGCGGCCCAGGTAGATCTCGTGCAGGCGCACGGGGATGAGCTCGTTGATAAGCTCATCGTCAACCGAGACCTTCATCATGGCCGCCAGCACAATCGAGCCCACCCAGAGCGACAGAATCGTGTAGAACGGTGCCATGGCCGAACCGTAGTTGCGGATCGGATAGACCGGCTTGCGATCGAGCGCGACGGGGCCGGAAAGCGACACGGCCAGACCCTCGGGATCATTGCCGATCATCGTCTTGATCGTAGCGAGGTCATCCGACATCAAGGCGCCGTCGAGCTCGTCCTTAAACGCACTGATCTTGTCCGACGCCTCGCCCAGCTGATCAGAAGCCTTGTTGACCAGCTTTGCAGCCTTGGAGAGGCCCTTTGCCAGCGAACCGGATGCGTCGGTCAGGCCAGCAACAGCACTATCCAGATCGTTCGAAATACCGTTCAGCGAATCCAAAACGCCCGAGATGGTCTTCTTGAGCTCCTTTGCCTTGGCCGAAAACGTAGAGTCGTAGTCAGTCTTGGCGCCCGAGATACCAGCCTTGGCATCCGCGATTGCCTGATCGACCTCGGCACGCGACTTATTAACCTCTGCCATGCTGTCAGAGAGAGACTTCGCGGTGGCCGTCAAGTCCTTGGCGTTGTTGCGATACTCCACAGCAATCCTGCTCAGCGATGTTGCCACAGACTTGAGGCTGTCCTGGAGTTTTTCGTCAGTCACCTGATCGGCAAAGCTGCGGAGCTGGTCGGCCGTGGCGTCGATATCGTTGGCACGCGTGTTGAGCGCCGCCGCGGCATCGTTGAGCTGGGACACTGTAAGGTCGACATGTTGATTCGCGGCATCAAATGCCTTCGCAAGCTCGGCGGACACGTTGTCAAACGAGCCCGCGCTTCCGTCAATCGCGGCATTGATGGCGTCGTTGGCGTCCTTCAGCGCTTCCTTGGAATCGCTAATACCGCTCTTGACATGCTCCATCAGCTGCTTCGTTGACTCATCGACCGTGCCCGTCTGCTTGAGCATGCCGCTCGCCGACGTCAGCGAATCGGACGTGGAGCTCAAAATGCCCGCCAGCGACGAAGCATTTGCCCGAACGTCTCGCAGGTCCTCAATCGAATCGCCGAGCGTCGAGGACAGGTTGGCGATAAAGTTACCCACCTGGTCGGTGCTCATGTAATCGAGCAGGCTGGACACCGTCTTAAGACCGATCGTCGTAATGGTCTCGGTAAAAGTTTTGTTAACCTGGCTCTGGACGGCGCTCGAACCCTTCTCGGTCACGATCTGCGCAATGGCGTTGGCCTTCTGATTCTCGTAGAACTCGATATCGGCATGCTTCACGTCGGTCGAGAAAAGCGTCATCATGTCAGCGCTAAACGTTTTGGGGATAACGACGGCAGCATAGTACGCGCCCGACTTAACGCCCTCGATAGCCTTTTCGCGATTGTTGAGCACAACCCAATCGAAGCTCTCGTTGCCGCGTAGGGTGGCGGTCACGTTTTCGCCCACGTTAACCTCGACGGGGATCAAATCGCTCTCGTAACCCTCATCGGTGTTGACCACGGCGATCTTAAGATTGCCGGTGTTGCCGTACGGATCCCAGCTGCCGGCGATGTTAAACCACGCGTACAGACACGGTACGATAATGAGGCCCATCACGACAACCAAGCCGATCACGGAGCGAGACACGTTTTGGACATCGCGCTTAAACAGATGCAGGATGTTCTTCATTTATGCCTCACCTCCTTTGGAGTGCTTGCCAAGCGCGGTGGTATCTCCATCATTTGTGGCTGTGCTGTCGCTGCCCTGAGATTTATGGTGCGAGCCGATATGCGGCAAGCGGCCCGTGGACTGATCGCCGCCCTTGGCACCACGCTCGCTGGCGTTGAGGCCAAACATGTGGCGGGCGGCAGGAATGGCGGCCGTGTGTTCGCGCATCTCGCGACGCAGGTCCTCATCCGAAAGCGCCGAGATGCGCATCTGGGTATTGAGGCTCGCTCGGATATATTCGATATTGATAAGCCAGCCGCAGATGGCAATAACCGAGATGATCCAAATGACAAGCAGGATGATCTTGCCGTTATTGTCGATATCGAGAACCGTCGACAGGACAAAGAGCAGGACCTGAACGCCCACCACGGCGGCAAAACCGCCCTTGATGTAGTACGGGTAGCGATGTTCAAAGGCGACCGCATGATCGAGCAGTTCGCGACGGTACGAATCGGAATCGAGCATGACGCGCATGGCCGTGCGCAGCGAGTAGCGCTGGCGCGGCAGGTCGTTGGACTCGCAAATCATCATACCGGTCGTGGAGAGCTGTTTATCAAAGAGCAGGTTAAGGTTGAGCAGCAGCGGACGCAGCTGCAGGCCGATAAAGAGCGCCACGATCAAGAACACGCCCAGAATGCACAGGTTAAACAGGTAGTTGAACGAATACATGCCGCCGACCGTCTCGCGCAGCAGATTGATGCCGTAGGTAAAGGGCAGCAGCGGGTGCAGCCACTGGAAGAAGCCGGGCATCATCTCGATGGGGTACATGCCCGACGAACCCGGGATCTGCACGATGACGAGAATGACGCCGATAGCCTTGCCGATATGCTTAAACGTGGTGGACAGCGCATAGATGATATTGACGTAGGTGAACGAAATGGCGATGCCGCCCAGCACGAACAGCAGCGGGCTGACGCACTGCACGCCAATCACCAGATCGCCTACCGTAACGATGATGGCCTGCAACGCGCCCAGGATCACCATGAGCAACCAGCGGCCAAAGTAGCCTTGGCGCGCCGTAAAGCTGCCAACACCTTCACGGTCGACCTCGAGCTTGTAAATGGCGATGAGCACATAGCCGCCCACCCAAAGCGCCAGATTGGTGTAGAAGGGAGCGATGCCCGAGCCAAAGCTCTTGACCGGATAGATTGACTTGGACGTCAACTCAACCGGAGACGCCATGAAATCTGCCACGTCATTGACATCGACGCCCATCAGATCGGCCAGCTCGCCCATGGACTCGGAGGTCTGCAGCGCCGCGATGTCATTGGCGGCGGTTGCAAGCTTGTCCTGGACCTTGGCAAGCGAGGAATCGGTCTGGGACAGCGTGGTCTTGGCCTGGCCGAGCGTAGCGCTAAGCTGCGCCAACGTGCCGCGCGCATTTGCAAGTGTAGGTGTCATACCCGAGACGATACCGGTCAGGTCGCCCGAAACGGCAGCAAAAGAGTCGAGCGCGCTCGAGGCCTTCGGCAGCGCGTTTTGGCCCAAGTCCGTCTGGGCTTGGCCAAGGTTGGTCGCACCGGTATGAATTGCGTTATTGATAGCGTCACTGGCACCCGAAACAGCCGCTGCGTCATTCGCCATGGCGCTCGACTGCGCGGACAGACCGTCCTTGATGCTCTGAAGCTTTTCATTCTGCTCTCGAAGCAAATCGATGGTCGATACAATGCGCGCGTCAATTTCCTCGGAACCTGTCGACGTGTCATTGGCGAGAATCTCCAAGTGCCCGATAACGGCCTTATTGTGGTCGATCGTCGCTTGAAGAGACTCGAGCGAGTTGTCGATACGGGTGGTCGTAGATGTGACCGCGCCCGTCAGCTTGCCGATGGCAGCGTTCGCAGAGGCCGACGTCTTGGTGAGCGCAAGGCTGCCTTCCGAGAGCGCCTTGGAGAGCGAGGTGATGGAGTTGCCCGCCGTGGTGCGAGCTTCGCTCAGCAGGTCGTTGCCCTGGGAGATCGCCTGCGTCAGCGACGGTGCCTGGCCTTGCAAGCCGGCAAGTGCCGCATCAGCCGAGGCGATAGCGCCACTCGTCTTATCGATGGCGGCATTCATATCGCCAATCGAATCGCGCACCTCGCCCAAGGTGTCGGACGCCTCGGACACCGAACTTGCCAGCGAGTCCTGAGTCTGGGTTGCCTTGTCCTTTAAATCGACACCAGCATCCTTGGCGATACCGGCAACAGTCTTGCCTACCGTAGAGACAAATTCCGAGTTGATCTGCTCCTCGATGGTGTTTGCACCGGTATCGGTAACCTTGGGCGCAATGGCGCTCTTCTTCTCATTGACGTAGTACGTGAGCTTGGGCTGATGGTAGTTGCCGTCGAGCATCGAAACCAGGTTATCCGAGAAGTTCTTGGGAATCACGATAGCGGCATAGTACTCGCCGCTCTCGACGCCCTCCTTGGCATCGGCCGTCGAGTCGACGAACGTCCAGCCCAACTGATGATTCTCCTTGAGCTGGTCGACCACTTTGTCGCCAGCGTTGAGCTCACCCACCAAGTCGTTTTGGGTGCCTCGATCGTTGTTGGCGATAGCAATCTTGATGCCTTGGGTGTTTCCATACGGATCCCAGTTTGCCACGATGTTATACCAGGCATACAGCGAGGGAATAACGCACACGCCTAGGGTAACCACCAGGGCGACGGGGTTCACAAGCAGTCGCTTAATGTCGCGCTTAAATATCGCAAAGGACACCTTTGCATTGGATAGTTTGCTGCCGAGACTCACGCTTGGACCATCCATCCTGTCGTTAAATCGAATCGTACTATCGACAACCATTGTAGTAGGCGCTTTAACGTCTCAAAGCACAATGGTGTTGAGTTTTGCGGGTAGCAATATACTACGAAGATGAGTTAACGTACAGATGTACAGTATCCTAAATTTCAGCAGGTCACAAAACCACAACCCGCACAAATAAATGATCCCTTGGGGACGGAGGGATCATTCAAAAGGAAACGAGAGTGGAAAATCTCTCACTTCAAGCCCGCATTCGAGCCAAAAGTGGGAGATTATCCACTCTCGTTCTAATCTAGTTACGGTGCCGTATCCCCGAACTACATCAAGTTGCAAACAGCTGCTGCGAAGGCAACGGGGTCCTCGGGCAGAATGCCCTCGACCAGCAGGGCCTGGTCATAGAGCAAACCGGAGTACTGCTTGATCTTGTCGGCGTCGCCCGCCTTCTGAGCGGCGACGAGCTTGGAAAAGACCGGGTGCTTGGCGTTGAGCTCGAGCACGCGTTGGCTCTTGGGCATACCGTCGGGCGCGCCCTCGGGACCCTTCTGGAGCACCTTCTCCATCTCAAGCGAAAGCGGGCCCTCGGTGGTGATGCACGCGGGAGCATCGGTCAGGCGCGCAGAGACGGCAACCTTCTCGACCTTGTCGCCGAGTGCCTCCTTCATGGCGTTAAAGAGGTCCTCGTTCTCCTTGGTGGCGTCCTCGGCCTCCTTTTTCTCGTCCTCGGTCGCCAGGTCAAGATCACCGGTTGCGACGTTCTTGAGCTCCAGGTGACGATCCTCAACCTCGGGCTCGGCACCATCGGCCACGGCCTTTTCGGCAGCCTCGCGGGCGGCATCGTCCTCGTAGATCTTGGGCATATCGGCGGCAACGTACTCACGCATAGCCTGGAAGGTGAACTCATCCACGTCCTGCGTCAGCAGCAGCACGTCATAGCCGCGGTCGAGCACGCCCTTTACCACGGGCATCTTGGCCAAGCGCTCACGCGAGTCGCCGGCGGCGTAGTAGATGGCCTTCTGATCCTCGGGCATGCCCTTGGCATACTCGGCCAGGGTAATCATCTTCTGTTCCTTGGCAGACCAGAACAGCAACAGATCGGCGAGCTCATCGGCCTTCATGCCATAGCTCGAGTAGATGCCGTACTTAAGACCGCGGCCAAAGTTCTCAAAGAACTTCTCGTAGGCCTCGCGGTCGTTGTCACGCATATCCTCAAGGTCGGCGGTGATCTTCTTTTCCACACGCTTGGCGATGGCCTTGAGCTGACGGTTCTGCTGCAGCGTCTCACGCGAGATGTTGAGCGACACATCGGCGGAATCCACGACGCCGCGGACAAAGTTGTAGTAGTCGGGCAGCAGGTCGTCGCACTTCTCCATGATCAGGACGTTGGAGCTGTAGAGTGCCAGACCCTTCTCGTAATCCTTGCTGTACAGATCGAACGGCGCGCGGCCCGGCACAAACAGCAGGGCATCGTACTCGAGCGTGCCCTCGGCATGGAAGCTGATGGTGCGCGCAGGATCGTCAAAGTCGTGGAACGTGGACTTGTAGAACTCGTCGTAGTCCTTCTGCTCGACATCGGAGCTGTGCTTCTTCCAGATCGGTGTCATGGAATTGACGGTCTCGAGCTCCTGATAGTCCTCGTACTCGGGCTTGTAATCGTCGCCGGCGTCCTCGGGCTTGGGTTTCTGGCGGCTCTTGGACACCATCATCTGGATCGGGTAACGCACATAGTTACTGTACTGCTGAATCAGGCTCTTGAGACCCCACTCGGTCAGGAAGCGATCGTAGGTCTCGGCCTCGCCGTCGGCATCGAGCTTCTCGTTCTCGCGCAGCGTCAGGATGACATCGGTACCGTGCTCGGCGCGCTCGCCGTCCTCGATGGTGTAGCCCTCAAGACCGTCGGATTCCCACACATGGGCGACATCCTCGCCGTAGGCGCGGCTGACGACCTTCACATGGCTGGCGACCATAAAAGCCGAGTAGAAGCCCACGCCAAACTGACCGATGATGTCGACATCGGAGCCCTGCTGCTCGGCGTTCTCGGTCTTAAACTCCTCGGAGCCGGAATGGGCGATGGTGCCCAGATTGCGCTCCAGCTCCTCGGCGGTCATGCCAATGCCGTTATCCGAGATGGTAATGGTGCGGGCGTCTTTATCAAAGGAGACGCGAATGGCCAGGTCGCCCTGGTCGATCTTGACGCTCGGGTCCTGCAGGCTCTTAAAGTTGAGCTTGTCGACGGCGTCGCTCGCGTTAGAGATAAGCTCGCGCAGGAAGATTTCTTTATTGGTGTAGATGGAGTTGATCATGAGGTCGAGCAGTTTTTTGCTCTCGGTCTTAAATTGACGCATGTGCAGTCCTTTCGCGCTACCCCTGTCCGCAAAAACGGCTCGGTCGCCCGAGCCGCATCGCAGACCTGCTATGTTCAGACTTAGATTTTATAACCCATTAACGCGCATATATACATACGGAATCGAAAAACTGTATGTCCGAGCGCTCTGATGCGCCAATTGCCAAGGAGTGTCCCAAACTGCCGGCAGGAAAGGAACGTTCCTATCTGCCATCTACGCGCTTGGCCATCCAGGCATGAGGCTGGCCCTCGTCTTCGTAGTCCACCGGGGCAATCTGCGTGTAGCCCGCCTTGGCATAGAGCGGCAGCACGTATTCCTGAGCATGCAGTTTAATGAGCTTGGCGCCGGCATCACGCGCGCACGTATCACTGGCCTCGACAATCTTGCTCGCCAAACCGCGACGGCGCATAGCCGGCAGCACGGCGACGCGCCCCATAATGTAGGTCTCCCCCGCCGCAACGCCTTCGTCCATGTCGCATGCCGGCAACACCGGGGCCTCTGCGTCAGCCACGCGCTCAAGCTCTTCGGGAAACACGCGCGAGCAACCGGCAAGCTCGCCGTCTACATAGAGCGTCACATGAATGCAGTTCGGGTCCTCGTCGATAGCGTCGAACTCGCTCTCGTAGCCCTGCTCGGCCATAAAAACGACGCGGCGCACCAACGCCGCGTCATCAAAGCATCCCGTCTTAAGTTGGATATCCATGGCTGCCCTTTCATTCAATGCGAACGTTAGGGACAGATTTTAGCGAAAATGAGCTCCGCGCACGCTAAACTTCGCGCGAGCCTTCGCCAGGCAGTCGTAATGACCCACGTTATGGGCATCGCTCGCGATGAAGCTGTACAGGTTCTGATCGAACAGGCGCTGTGCCGGCTTTTTCTCGCGACCAAAGCGACCGCCGGCAATAAAGTCCGCCGAAGCCTGCAGCTTGCAGCCCATATCGACCAGGCGCTCCGCCACGCTTACATCCTTTTGAACCGCACGATAGCGCTCAGGATGAGCGATGATAACCTGGTAGCCACGGCACTGCAAATCGTAAATCGTGTTCTCGTACTCTCTAAACGCATACGCATCGGCATGCGTCGAAAGCTCGAGCAGGAACTCGTTGGTCCCATCGAAATGCAAGTGCTCCGCGGCATCGATACCAAGCTCAACGAGCTTTCGGTGGTTGACTTCGAAGCCCATCTGGAGCGGAAAACCGTCAGCGTTATCACGCAGCAGCTCAAAGGCATCCCACATCTTGTCGTAATCAAAATAGGGATCACGGCAGTGAGGAGTGCAAACGATTCTGGTTACACCGGCCCGCTTGGCAGCCTCGAGCATCGCCAAGCTCTCATCGAGATCGGCGGCGCCGTCGTCTACACCCGGCAAGATATGGCAATGAATGTCACGCATAGGTCAGCCTTAATCAACTAAACGTTTGCTCGGTTGGTGAAGATGCCCTTTTTGGAAGTCCCCTGATCGTCGGAGCCCTTCTTAACCTTCTTACCGTCCTTGGTGTAGTAGGAGTAGTAGTACTCGCTGGTCTCGGTCTCGCAGTAGTTCATGACGGTACCGATAAGCTTGACCTTCTCGGACTTCTTAAGCTGGCCGATAGCGTTGAGTGCCTCCTCGCGCTTGGTGAAATCCTCACGCACGACAAAAAGCGCACCGTCGGTCAGACTTGCGATCTCGGCAGCATCGATGAAGGTGCCGACCGGGGGAGCATCAAAGATGACGTACTGGAACTTGGCGGACAGTGCCTTTACCAGCTTGGCAAAGCGGTGAGAGACGATGATGTCGGCAGGATTGGGAATATGCGGCTCGGCATCGAGGAAGTAGAAGTTCTTCTGACCCGTCTCGACAATCGCCTGGTCAATAGAAACCTGCTCGGAAAGGACTGCATAGAGTCCGCCGCGGGAGCGGACGCCGAGCATATCTGCAAGGGACCTGCGACGCATATCAGCCTCGACCAGCAGGACGCTCTTGCCGCTGGTGGCGATAGCCTGGGCAAGGTTGATGGAAACCGTAGACTTGCCCTCGTTGGGAATCGAGGACGTAACGGTGATGGTGCGAATGGGGTCGTCCACGCTCGCAAAGCGGATGTTGGCCAGAAGGGTCTTGGCGGCATTCTGTACAACGAGCTTATCGGTGTTCTTTGCCTTAGCCATGCCTATTTACCACCTTTCATAGCCGGAATTCGGCCAACAACGGGAATGCCCAGGAGCTCTTCTGCCTCTTCGGCACCGCGGATGCGGGTGTTGAGCATGTCTGCCAAAACGACATAGGCAACTGCGATAAAGATGCCCGCGAGGAACGCGACAGCAACGTACAGCATACGCTTGGGGCCGCTGGGGGCTTCGGGGGTCTTAGCCTCGTCGATAACGTTGATGCTCTGGGCAGCGCCGACGTTCTGAGCGACCGTACTCACCGAGCTAGCTATGGCCTTTGCGACCTTAGCCGTCTCCTTGGCATCGGTGCCGGTAACCGAAAGCGTAATGACACGCGTGGTGGTCTCGGAGGAAACAGACACCTTGTAGTCATCCAGATCGGTGAGGCCCAGTTCCTTGGCGGCGCCGCTCTTAACGCTATCGCTATCCAACAGCGTGGCAATATCGTTGGAAAGCATCTGGCTCGCCGAGAGATCGTTGTAGCTCATCTGACCGCTATCGTCGGTTTTGGCGAGAATGTACATGCTCGTCGTCGCGGTATAGGTGTTGTCCATCGCAACGAAGGACACGATGCCCATGGCGATCGCGCAGACCACCGGAAGGGTGATGACCAGCTTAAGGTGCTTTTTGAGCAGCTGGAACAGTTCGAGAAGGGTCATGCAGCTTGCCTTTCATTTCCCCAGTTCGGATTGACAAAACTGTCCGTATGTTATCGCATCTTTTTACCGAGACCAAACTCTATACATAAGAAACAGGCTCTCCTGTAAAAATGTCGGAAGCAATCGTAAAATTGCACAACAACGCCGCACCCGAAAGTCAAATGCGGCGTCTACATCAATATCTATGTTGTATCGCTATGCGAATGGCTCGTCCTGCTGTATGGGAAACGTCACCGTAATGGTGGTTCCCACGCCCAACTCGCTCGACAAATCGAGCGTGGCGTGATGATACAGGGCCGCATGCTTGACAATGGCAAGCCCCAGACCGGTTCCGCCGCGTGCCTTGGACCTACTCTTGTCCACGCGATAGAACCGCTCAAATACCTTGCCCTGTTCTTCAGGCGCGATACCGATTCCCGTGTCGGCGACCGCGAGGAACGGATGGCCTTCGTCGTTGGTGCCGCACTGCAGCGTAACCGTACCGTCGGGTCGATTGTAGCGGATGGCGTTGCTTGCCAGATTATAGATGAGCTCGTCGATCAAGCGCGACACGCCTTCGATGACCACAGGCTTGGTCTCATGACTTATCGTCACATTCGCCTGACGGGCGACCTGTTCAAGACGCTGCTCAACCGCGTAGATGGCACGCGAGAGCTCAATAGGCTCCGTGGACCCAATGGGCACCGCCTCGCCCTCAGTTGCACGCTCGGCCTCGTCCAAGTTAGACAGCGTAAGGATGTCGTTGACAAGCGCCGCCAAACGGCCCGCCTCACGATAGATGCGGCCGCCAAAGTTGCGCAGGTCGTCCTCGCCCTCGACCATGCCGTTTGCGATGAGCTCGGCATAGCCCGAAATCGCCGTAAGCGGCGTCTTGAGCTCGTGGGTGATATTCGCCGTGAACTCGCGGCGCATACGGTCGTTGTCCGCTAGCACCGCCATTTGGCGCTTGAGCTCCTGGCGCTGCGACTCAATACGCTCAAGCATGGGGACCATCTCGGCATAGGCGTGCTCATAGCTACGGCGTGGGTGGTCCAAATCCACCTCTTGCAACGGCGCGATGATGGCACGGGACTCGCGGCGCGCCATAAAAAACGAGAGCACCGCACCCGCTGCTGCGATAAGCAGCATCGGCGCCACCATCGACAGCAAAATCGCCGCAACGCCAGGCTGAGCCTGCGCCAAGCGGACAACCTGGCCGTTATCAAGGGCGACGGCGCGATACAGCATAATCTCGTCGAGCGTAGAGCTTGCGCGCTCCGCGGAACCCAAACCACTCTCAAAGGCGTCGATGACCTCGGGGCGATCGCCATGGTTGGGCAGTGTGGAAGGCGACGCCTCGTTGTCGTAGGCAACCGATCCATCCTTGTTAATCAGCGTGATGCGCAAGTCCTCGCGATCGAGACTACGCAAGAACGGGATGGGCTCCTGCTGTTCGTCGAGAGCGGCAGCAATGAGCTCGGTTTCCTGCGCCAGATTGGCACTCGTGGCATCCGCCAAGGTGTTTTGCACAAAGAACGCACCCAGCACCGTAAACGCCACGATAACCGCCATGGCGCAGACAAAGATCGTCACAAAAACGCGGTGCGACAGCGTATGTTTTCCCTGGGGGGCGAAGACCACGGGTTACTCCTCCGATGCGGTGGCCGCGGTGTCGTCGCCTTTGGCACCATCGCCGGCAGAAGGCTCGGCCAAGCGGTAGCCCACGCCGCGCACGGTCTCGATGGCGCTGGCATGCTCGCCCAGTTTTTGGCGAAGCGTCTGCACGTGCACGTCAACGGTGCGCGAACCGCCGTCGAAGTCCCAGCCCCACACGCTCTGCAGCAACGACTCGCGGGTAAAAACCACGCCGGGCTTGCGCATGAGGTACTCGAGCAGGTCGAACTCGCGCAGGGTGAGCTTAAGCGGCTCGCCGGCAACGGTCACCTCGCGATGGCTGGGCGAGAGCACGATGTCGCCCACGCTGAGCACATCGCTCGCCTGCTTGACCATGCCGCCGCGACGCAGCAGTGCGCGGCAGCGGCTCGCAAGCTCCATGAGCGAAAACGGCTTAGTCAGGTAATCGTCGGCACCGCCATCGAGCGCCATCACCTTGTCGAGCTCGGTATCCTTGGCGGTAAGCATCATGATGGGCACCGTCGCCGTCAGGCGATCGGCACGCAGTCGACGCATAATCGCCAAGCCATCGGTATCGGGCAGCATGATGTCGAGCAGGACGGCATCGGGTACCCGTCGCGCCACGGCAGCCTTAAACTCACCGTCGCACGAAAAGCCTTCGGCCTCAATCCCCTGCTTGCGCAGCGCATAGACCGTCAAATCCCTGATGTTGTCATCGTCCTCGACGTAATAGATCATGTTGAACCCCTTTGCGGCCGGCATGACCGCATCTTAACCCTAAAGGTACCTTTACTAGATGGTATCAGCCAAAACGCCCCGTCAAATAATCCGCCGTGCGCGGATCGGTCGGATTCTTGAAGAGTTGCGCGGTGGGCGCGTGCTCCACCAGCTCACCCAGCAAAAAGAATGCGACCGAATCGGAGATACGCGCCGCCTGCTGCATATTGTGCGTAACGACCACGAGCGTGCAGGTCTCTTTGAGCTCACAGGCCAGCTGCTCCACCACCAGCGTCGACACAGGGTCGAGTGCCGAGGTCGGCTCGTCCATCAGCAGAATGTCGGGCTGCACGGCCAGCGCGCGGGCGATGCACAGACGCTGCTGCTGGCCGCCCGAAAGACCCAGACCCGACTCTTTGAGCTTGTCCTTGACCTCATCCCATAGCGCAGCGCGACGAAGGGAGTCCTCGACCAGCTCGTCGAGCACGACGCGGTCGCGCACACCCATACCGCGCGGCCCATAGGCGACGTTGTCGTAGATGCTCATGGGAAACGGGTTGGGGCGCTGGAACACCATGCCCACGCGCTGGCGCAAACGGCAGATGTCGTAATCGCCCAGGATATCTTGACCATCGAGCGCAATCTTGCCCTCGATACGGCAATCCTTGATGCCGTCGTTCATGCGGTTAAAGCAGCGCAGCAACGTGGACTTTCCGCAGCCCGAAGGCCCGATAAATGAGGTGATCTGCTTGTCGCGGATCTTGATATTCACGTCCTTGAGCGCATGATGGTCGCCATAGAACAGGTCGAGGCCCTCGACGTCGATGCGCGTCGGCGAGGCGGCAAGATCCTCTGCCGTGGGGCGAGTCGCATCCCCAACCTCGCGCTCGTGCGCGGCCTCGGCCTGCGCTTCCATGAGTTCTTCAAGCTCCGTGGGCTCCACAGCCGCAGCAGCCGTCATACCGCATACCTCCACATCGATATCAATTCAGCAGTATCGATAGTAGGAATCGCGGCTCATATGCACGTGAGCGCATTGTCAAGTGTTTGTAAGGGCACACTGGCTATGCGGCGGGCAGCTCGATGGTGAATATCGTGTGTTCGGGCGTCGATTCACATGCAACGGTACCGCCGTGCGCGCATACGATCTCCTTGGCGATGGCAAGCCCCAGTCCAGCGCCGCCGCGATTGGTCGCACGCGCCGCATCCAGGCGATAGAACTTCTCAAAGATCACCTTGAGCTTTGCCTCAGGGATGGGATCGCCCTGATTGATAAAGCGCACGCGCACGCCACCGCCGTCCCGGCGTCTGGCCTCGATCGTGATGGTCGAGCCCTCATAGCTATAGGCAATAGCGTTTTTCATGATGTTGTTGAACACGCGAGCCATTTTGTCGCCATCCACGAGCACCGTCAGGTCCTCGCGAATATCAACTTGGACTTCCTTATGCTGCTCGTTGAGGATGGGATAGAACTCGTCAGTCACCTGAGCCAGCAGCAACCCCAGATCAACATAGCCGCGCGTGAGCACGATATCGTGGAAGTCAAAGCGCGTGATATCGAAGAACTCTTCGATGAGCGTATCGAGCCGGTGCGCCTTGTCGAGCGCCACGCCCGTAAAGTGCGCACGTTGCTCAACCGGCAGCTCGGGAGCCTCTTGCAGCAGCGAAAGATAGCCCACCACACTGGCAAGCGGGGTGCGTAGGTCATGTGCCAAGTACGTGACCAAATCGTCCTTGCGATGCGACTCGTCACGCAGAGCTTGCTGCACCTTGCGCTCACGGTCACGCACGCGGTTAAGGGCGCCCTCGACCTCCAAGAAGTCGCCGTCGATGTTATCCCAGGTGTCGGGGTGATCGATCAGGCGATCTTGAATACGAGCGGCCAGCACACAATCGGCATGCTGCTCGCCCTGCTCGTAGCCCTGGTAGTACAGGGCGCGGCCACACAAGAACAGCACGCACGCGGCAAGCGCCAGCACAAAGCCAAGCATGTTGAATACAAAGCCGGCATCGAACAGCACCGGCCCTTCGATGCCGCCGAGCGCCATGGCGCCAATCGCCAACGTCATGGCCCACGCGGCGCCGCCAATCACCACGCAGCGGCACACGATCTCAAATCGATCGATCAGCAAAAAGCCGACAAGCAGCACCGCCAAGATTCCGACGATGTTGTCGATGCCAATCAGCAGCAGGCTCAGCAAAAAGAGCAGCACCGTTGCAAGCGCGCGGTTGTCGACGACCGACCTCACGTATTCAAAGAGCCGATCGGGCACCTCGAACGCTTCCCTATCGTCTTTTGTCATATCAAGATCCTCACAAGCGAAAAGCGTTATTCGATGATGTAGCCGACGCCCCAGACGTTTTTGATAAAGCGTGGCTTTTGTGCGTCGTCGCCGATCTTTTCGCGCAAGTGGCGAATATGCACCATCACCGTATTGTTGGAGCCGGGCATAAAATCCTCGCTCCACACCGCGCGGAACAGGTCCTCCACGGCCACCACGCTGCCGCGATGCTCGACCAGATACAGCAAGATTGAATACTCGGTGGGTGTGAGGCGTACCGGTGAACCGTCCACTGTCACGGAACGAGCATCGCGGTTGATCTCCAAGCCGTCGAGCTGAATGGTCGGCGACTCGGCCGCCTGTGCACGGCTACCGTAGCTGGTGTAGCGGCGAAGCTGAGCGTGCACGCGCGCGATGAGCTCCAGCGGACGGAACGGCTTAACCACGTAATCGTCCGCGCCAAGCGAAAGGCCCCCGATCTTGTCTTGCTGGGCATCGCGCGCCGTCAGCATGATCACGGGATAGGTATGGCTGGAACGGATCGTACGCAGCAGCTCAAACCCATCGATATCGGGCAGCATGACATCAAGCAGCGCCAGATCGAACTCCTGCTCCAAAATCGCCTTGGCAGCATCGGCCCCGCTATAGGCAATCTGGACATCAAAGCCCTCTTTTGTAAGGTAGATACCAACCAAGTCGGCGATGGCCTTCTCGTCATCAACTACCAAAATGCGCTCGTTCATGCGTGCTCCTCTCGCGCTCCATTATGCCCGAGGGGGCGCCCGTCACACACAACAAGCGTGGGTGATTAAGTCGGCCTTAAGCACCCTTGCGCCCGTTCGGGCGCGGATGTGGGCCACGCACGCACGCGATGATCGCCGACGCCGGCAAACGATATACTCTAGTTCCAGAAGAGACCATCCCGTCGAAAGCGAAATCCGTGAAGTCCCTCACCTCTTTTGCAAAGCGCTCAGCCCAGCTTGCCGCCGGCTTTGTCTGCGCTATCGCCCTTGCTGCTGGCGCGCCCACCGTCGCCGGCGCCCAAGTGCTCACGACCGACAATGTTTGCGGCAAAACCGCCGATGCGCGCGGCATCACGGCCGAAAACCTGCCCGATATCGATGCGACCAATGCCCTCGTCATGGGCAAAGACGGCACCGTCTACTATGCCCGCGACGCCGATGAGCAGGTCAAAATTGCCTCGATCACCAAGGTCATGACCGCAATCCTAACCGTCGAGAATTGCAAGATGGACGAGAAGGTCACGGTGAGCAACGCCGCAGCCACCGTGGGCAATTCGACCGCCGGCTTGCTCGAAGGCGACAAGCTTACCGTGGAGCAGGCGCTGCGCGGCCTGATGATTCCCTCGGGCAACGACGCCGCCATCGTGCTCGCCGAATATGTGGGCAAGAAGATCGACCCTAAGACCAAAGACGCCGAGGCCACATTTGTGAAGGCCATGAACGAGCGCGCTAAGAAGCTCGGCTGCACCGGCACGGTCTTTGAGAACCCACACGGTCTGGACTTTGATGAGTGGGCTGGCGATATGCACTCAACCGCACACGACGTAGCGCTGATGATGCAGGAGGCCATGAAAAACGACACGATCCGCGAGGTCGTAGCGAGCGAGGATTCCTGGATCGAGGTCATGGGCGCCGACGGCACCGACCATTCGCATTCCATGGACACGCATAACTATTTGCTGGGCCAAGATGGCAACATCGGCGGCAAGACCGGCACCACCGACGACGCGGGCTATTGCTTTACGAGCGCCTACAACCGCGACGGCGACGAGATCTACACCGTTATTTTGAACTCCACCACCACCGATCAGCGCTTTACCGATACCGCAACCCTTGCCAATTGGTACTACGGTCATAAGGTGACGGTCGCGATCGCCAACACGCAGGAAAAGACCGCCAACGGCAACCCGCTTATGGCGCGCATCGGTCAAACCGACTGGACGGATAAGACGATCGACGCCACGCTCGCCGACCCCACGGCGCAAGCGACCGTGTTTTCCCTTGCCGGCGAGGTGACCGAAAAGGTTAGCTACGACGATCTTTCGGGCACGGTGCATGTGGGCGACAAGGTGGGCAGCGTTACGCTCAAGCAGGACGGCACCAAGATTGCCGTCGTGGATTTGGTTGCCGACGAGGAAGGTGCAGGGCCGAATCCCATTGAATGGCTGCTCGTGAAGCTCGATCGCTTGGGCCGCCGCATCGACAACCGCCCGCTCACAGCCGAGAGCGAGACCGTAGCCAAGGCACCCGAGGTGTAAGGTCGAAGAACAATACACTCGCTGAAAGGAGGTGTCCGAAAGGATGCCTCCTTTTTTTGAGGGTTCGAATCCCCAGTGCCCTTTCTCGATAATAAAAAAGGGGCCCCGATGGGACCCTTCTTTAAAGTTAAACTGGCGGAGAGCTGGGGATGTCCGGGCATGCTACGCATGCCCTCCGGCTTCAAAGCCTGGCGGCTTTTCGCCCACGGGCTACAAACGCTTTCGCGTTTGCTTAACGCCCGTGCCCTCTCGGGTTCGAATCCCCAGCGCCCTTTCTCGATAATAAAAAAGGGCCCCCGATGGGACCCTTCTTTAAGGTTAAACTGGCGGAGAGCTGGGGATTCGAACCCCAGATGCCCTTTTGGGGCATACTCGCTTAGCAGGCGAGCACCTTCGGCCTCTCGGTCAGCTCTCCGTAACAGCCGTTCTATAGTAACCAAACAGCCAAGGATGGGCAAGAGGAAATTTTCTAATTGCCTAGCATCCTTTCCTCCTTGGAGGCTTCGCCTACCCCAGCGAGCGGTTGAGGGAGCCGAGCTCGTCGTTGCCCATGGTGCGCCACATTTGGAAGATGCAACCGCGTGCCAGGAAAAAGAAGCCGTTGTCGACCAGTTGCACAGCGGCATCTGCCAGCTGATTCGTCACGGCGGACACTGGCGGCAGCTCGAGTCCAGCCTTGCGGATGGTCTCGACCGCCTCCTCGAACGTCGGAGGCTCGCTGACGCCCATCTCATTCATAAGGCCCTGCATTTCTTCCAGCGCACTACTGCCCGATTCCTCACCGCGCGGCACCAGACGGTAACAAGCCAGCGCTAGGTCGAGCTGATCGCAATTCCAATAGGCAAACGCCAAGCGATAGAACAGGTAGCCGATTGCAGAACGATCGCTGGCAATACGTAGGCCGTGGCGCGCCACCTCGATAATCTCGTCAAAGCGCTCCAGACGCGCAAGCACGTTGATGAGCGCAAAGTGCGATTGCATGGACGAGCGTGCCAGATCGTAAAGATGGCGCACCTCGGGCAGTGCTCGTTCAAAGTCCTCTTGCTCGGCGTAAAAGCTGCAGATCTCGTGCTGGGCAAAGTACAGTGCATCGGGCGCACGAAGGATTCGCACAGAGCGGTCTTCTTCCAACACCGGTAGCACCATGCGCACCAGCTGGTTATCGCAAAACTGCGTTTGAACCGGACCTGTCGCCAAAAGCTCGGCGACGGCGCACTTAGCCTCCAACTCCTCGACAAGACGGGAAAAGCCTTCAAAGGCACCTGTACGGTCGACTTTTGCCTGCTCGCGCAATTCAACAACGCGGGCCACGTATGGGTCGTCGTCCTCTTCCATGACCTCCAACTCGTCAGCCGTATCGGCAAGCAGCAGATCGCGCAGCGCCGGCGGCAGTGTGCGATGGTCATCACGCGGACGAGCATGAACCTCCGCAGGCTCAATCGTCTCCGGAGCGGTTGACTCATACGCCTCAAGCACACGCTTGCACGGCATATCGTCCATGTCCATGCTCTCAAGATCCTTGGCGACAGGCACGCAATCGGCCAGATAGGCCGCGCGCCCAAAGAAATACGTTGCGACAACGCGCTCGCCCTGCTCACTGTCGGGAGCAGCAATCTGCACATAGCAGCGCGTGATGCAGGTGCCCGCGGCAAAACACGCTGCCGCAAGCGTAAGTGCCACGCGCGCATCGTGCTCCGCGGCCCAGATCGCGCGCATGTCCTCGTCCAGCTCGCGCCAGGCGTCATCCTGAGCGTCGTATTCACGTTGTGGCATGGCATCCACGACAGACCGCCCAAACCGAACGAGCATAATCCCCTCGGCAACGTTTGCCCGATAGGTATAGTCGAGCCGTGTGACCACGTTGAGCGCCTCAACGATTCGCGCAAAACGGGTGCGCACGTCCCACTCGCCGCCCGGCTGGCACGAAACCGTTCCCGGTTTGGCCCACGGATTATCGCTCGAGGCCGTATCGAGCAGTCGGGGAACATCGTTGGTCGTCTTGGCGATATGCCACGCATCAAAGAGCGCGCAGCCCTCAAGACTCGGCGAGGATGCCGCAGGGACCAATCCGGCCCCGATGCGCTCAAGGATGCCGGAGAGGCGGTTGAGACGACACTCGATGGCAAGCAGCATGTCAATCTCGTCCTGGTCCAGCAGGCTACGATCAAAATTGAGATAGAAAAGCTTTGAGCGATCGATGCGAGCCAGGCTCATCTCGGACTTGGCGGCGATGGTGCGCAGTCGGGGCAAGTCGACCTCGCTCATAAGGGCGGCCGCATAACGCTCGATACCGCTCGGATTCTCGGCATGGTCGACACGGTAGAGCAGCGTCTCGATAGCGTCAGGTAGCGGTGCCGTGTTAAAGCCCAAAAACACTTCGACCGGCTCGGGCAACTTTACGAGCTTTATTTTGTCGACAACGTTTTGCATGTCCGCATCGAGACCGTCGACGCCCGCCGTGTTCGCAATAGCGCTTTCGGAGTTGGCAAATATCACGTAGCGCAAGAACATCGAGGCCATGAACTCGCCGTAAGGAAGGGCGCGGGTCGAATTCCATGTCTCGTGGTCGGACTGCTCGCGCATGGGGCCTTCGGGAGAGCCGGCAGTTTGCGCACACGTACGCATTGCACCGTTGGCTTCCCTTACCATAATCTCACCAATACTGGAATCCGACTCGTCAAGGACCAGCTCCATGTCGGGATCGTTGGGCAGCGGAGCCTCGCTAACGGGGCGGTCCACCTTGTACACCTCACCCGAAACGCTTACGTAGCCCAAAAGCGACACATGACTTTTGCCAACGAATTCGACGACATAACAAGATTCAAGCTGATCCTCGCCAAAGAGTTTCCAGACCACGCCATATGAGCGTCCCGCAGGCTGCTCGGGCATCGCCGGAAAGCGCTTCTTGGGATCGAGAAACCTGAGCTTGTATGTCGGACGCTCTGCCACGAAGTATCACCCTGATCGGTCGCTTGAAGAAGGAGTGGTCGCGAATAAGTCGCGACATCTACTCGAAATCTTACACGAGTCGACAGGAAATCGTCCGCTTCACGCTCGCGCCTCGACCGAGGTTCGAATCCATGCAGCGGCGACATAAAAGAAAAGCCCCCGTTGCCGGAGGCTTCAAGTTCAATTGGTGCGGCGTATAGGATTCCGCGCATCCGCTTCGCGGATCCGCATCGGCTTCGCCCGCCTGCCGGCGCGCTCGCCCGCGGGCTAAAAACGCTCCGCGTTTTCTTTACGCCCGCGCCTCGACCGAGGTTCGAATCCATGCAGTGTTTACGTAAAAGAAAAGCCCCCGTTGCCAGGAGCTTTAATCTCAAATGGTGCGGCGTATAGGATTCGAACCTATGACGTTCTGATTCGTAGTCAGACCCTCTATCCAGCTGAGGTAACGCCGCGACTTGTTGATTATTATGCACATCGACTGAATAAAGGTCAAGCATTTTTCGAAAAAAGTTATTGAATTTGATTTTTACTCATTTTGACCACTTGATGCGATCTTCGACGCATCGCGATATAAGAAAAGCCTCCGTTACCGGAGGCTTTAAAATTCAATTGGTGCGGCGTATAGGATTCCGCGCATCCACTGCGCGGATCCGCACCGGCTTCGCCCGCCCGTCGGCGGACTCGCCCGCTCGCTAAAAACGCTCCGCGTTTTCTTGACGCTCGCGCCTCGAACGAGGTTCGAATCTCCGCAATGCCCCCGTAAAGGAAAAGCCCCCGTTTCCGGAGGCTTAAAGCTCAATTGGTGCGGCGTATAGGATTCGAACCTATGACGTTCTGATTCGTAGTCAGACCCTCTATCCAGCTGAGGTAACGCCGCAGCGCAAGACATATAAAACCACTTTAGCTTATTGGAGTCAAGCACAATCTCAAACTTTTTTGTGGAACGCAGTTTTGTCATGCTGCTCCGCATATACCGCTGTTCCCCGTACGATCGATTGGCTTTTCGATCACGTCGAACTTGGCATCAAGTTCCCTCAGGAGCGATCTCACCCGCTGGGCACAATCATAATCGGCAAACGAGATGCTCAGCATGCGCGCGACCTGGTTGGAAGTCCCAACTCCATAGAAGTGCTCCAGCGCCACAAGTCCCTCGTGCGTCACAAAGGTCTCGACCACATGCGGCGACTCCTCAAAGCACCATTGTGTCAACGGACCCTCACTCGTCTGCCGAACCACCAGGCCGCCCATGCCAGACGGCTCACACGTTACAAGCAGGTACTCCCCGCCCTCGTCGCTCTCAAACAAAACCACCCGATCATCAAACAGCTCCATCGCGTCCCCTTTCTCTCGCTCTTATTTAGCAAAAGCATAGCAGGTAGATGGCTGTATACAGAACAGTTGTTCGTGTGTTTTCTATTGAGCTGTCCGCACGGCATGGTATAGACCTGCGTACGAAATAGGGCGCCCCCGAAGGAGCGCCCTTGCATATCCCCTATGCAGCCAAGTTACGCGACCGGCTCAATCTTCTCGAGGCCGCCCATGTAAGGACGCAGAACCTCGGGAATCGTAATGGTGCCGTCGGCGTTCTGGTAGTTCTCCAGAATGGCGGCCATGGTGCGGCCGGCCGGCAGGCCGGAACCGTTGAGAGTGTGCAGGTAGCGCGAACCCTTGAAGTTCTCGGGGTCGCGATACTTGATGTTGGCGCGGCGAGCCTGGAAGTCACCGCAGTTGGAGCAGGAGCTGATCTCCTTGTAGGCGTTGTAGCTCGGCAGCCAGACCTCGATGTCGTAGGTCTGACGGGCAGAGAAGCCCAAGTCGCCGGTGCACAGGCTAATCACGCGATACGGAAGGCCCAGCTGCTGCAGCAGGTACTCGGCCTCGGCGGTCATGCTCTCGAGCTCCTCATCGGACTCCTCCGGCTTAGCGAACTTGACCATCTCGACCTTGTCGAACTCGTGCTGACGGATGATGCCGCGGGTGTCGCGACCGGCGGAACCGGCCTCCTCGCGGAAGCAGGGGGTAAAGGCGGTGTAGCGGCGCGGCAGGGTGTCGGCGTCGAGGACCTCGCCGGCGTGCAGGTTGGTGAGCACGACCTCGGCGGTGGGGATCAGGAAGTTGTCGCCCGAGACGTGATAGGCGTCATCCTCGAACTTGGGCAGCTGACCCGTGCCAAACATGGTCTGACGCTTGACGACGATAGGCGGCCACCACTCCTTAAAGCCACGGCTGGTGTGCGTATCGAGGAAGAAGTTGATGAGGGCGCGCTCCAGGCGGGCGCCGGCGCCACCGAGAACGGTAAAACGGCTGCCGGAGAGCTTGTTGCCGCGCTCGAAGTCGAGGATGTCGAGGTCGGTGCCCAGATCCCAGTGCGGCTTAAAGTCGAAGTCGAACTCGCGCGGGGTGCCCCAACGACGACGCTCGATGTTCTCGTCCTCGTCCTTGCCGTACGGCGTGGCCTCGCAAGGAATGTTGGGCAGGTGAGCCATGAAGTCGTACTGCTCCTGCTCGAGGGCAGTACGACGCTCGGCCAGACCATCAATCTTCTCGTTGACGGCGCGCACGGCCTCCTTGGCGGCCTCGGCCTCGTCCTTCTTGCCCTCCTTCATCAGGGCGCCGATCTTCTTGGACTCGGCATTGCGCGTAGCCTGGAGCTCCTCGACCTCGGTGATGACGGCACGACGCTCGTCGTCGAGCTCAAAGAACTTCTCGCGATCCCAAGACGTCTGGCGGTTAGCCATGGCGACATCGATGGCATCGGGGTTCTCGCGAACAAACTTGATATCAAGCATTAGATCCTCCGGCGATATACATTCCATTTAGGTTGCAACCTTGTACATGTATGGGCAAGTATATACTTATGAGCGTTTACGACCCAACTCAACTACGCAAGAAGGCACCCAATGGACGCAGTTTTTTCCTTTTTGTTTGGCACCCGCACCGGTTTTGCCATCCTTTTCGCCGGCGGCATCCT
>JAUMNV010000077.1 GCA_031295725.1 Collinsella sp. | reverse complement strand
CCCGCGTCTTCGGAAGGCAGGCGCAAAAAGAACTCGGATTTCATGATGGGCTTAATCATGGCGGGCTCCTCATGTCTTATGCTTTCGTGGACTTTTAATAATAGCGCGGAAGGAAAGCTGCGCGTCCGCGTTACAATCTTTTGACGTTGGACCATGTTGCCAGATTCGTCGTGTACGGCGTCTGGCGTAAGTCTAGGGCTCATTTTTCGCCCTGGACTGTTCCTCTGGGGCGATGCGACTGTCGTTCCAAGAGGAAGGAAATGCATGGGGAGCAAATCTCAGCAACAAGTTCAAGCAACGCCATCGGCCACTGCGGCGCTTCTCGTCGTTATGTATATTGCAGCCTTTGTTGCCGCGTTTAACGAAAACATCATTAACGTGGCGTTGCACGACATTATGGCAGCCTTTTCGGTGAGTGCCACCACGGCGCAGTGGCTCGTTTCGGGCTACATGATCGTGACGTCGATCTTTACGGCCATCATGGCCTTCCTGTCCGGCCGTTTCTCGACGCGCAAGCTGTTGTTTTTCGCATGCGGATGTATGGTCGCCGGCGAAGTCCTGTGTCTGATCGCTCCGTCGTTTAGCGTTTTGCTACCAAGTCGTATTTTGCAGGCTGCGGGATCGGGCATCTTGTTCCCGCTCATGATGAACGTGGTGCTGTCTTGCGCCCCGCGCGAGAAGCTCGGTCTGTATCTTAGCCTGGGCGGTG
This sequence comes from Collinsella sp., assembly GCA_031295725.1. Taxonomy (GTDB): domain Bacteria; phylum Actinomycetota; class Coriobacteriia; order Coriobacteriales; family Coriobacteriaceae; genus Collinsella. The sequence continues at coordinate 3,342 of JAUMNV010000077.1, read as the reverse complement.
CCTGCATTACGCTAGGGCCGGCGTTTGGACCCGTAATCAGCGGTCTTATGTGCACGTTGTTCGGCTGGAGGGCGGTGTTCGTAGTGCCGCTGGTGGGCGGCATTGTGGTCGCTGCGGCGGGCGTTAAGCTTGTTCAGAATGTCGGAGAGCGCTCGAGCACCACGCTTGATATTCTGTCGGTTGTTTTGCTCGCCGCCGGCATTACGGCATTCGTGTATTCCGTAGGCGAGTTCTCGACCAATCCGATTGCCGGCATCGTGGCGCTTTTCGCCGCCATTGTGCTGCTCGGCCTGTTTGCGGCCCGTCAGCTCAAGCTCGAGCATCCGGTGCTTAACGTGCGTCCCATGGCGAGCGTTCGTTTTTGGCCCGCGTGCCTGCTTGTGGTGGTGTCGATGATGACGACGTTCTCGATGAGCGTTTTGTTGCCGCTCTATTTTGAGGACGCATACGGCATGACCGCACTTATTGCGGGCTTGCTCATTTTGCCGGCGATTGCCTGCAACGCCGTGACCTCGATTGTGGGCGGACGCGTGATGGACGCCCGTGGCGCATGGCCTCTGCTGCCGGTCGGCTTTGCCCTGATTGCCGTGGGGCAGACTGCCATCTCGATGACGGCGGCAAGTATGAACATCGGCGTCGTCGTGGCGCTGACCGTTGTGGTGTATGCCGGAGTCGGTTTGGTGCTGAGCCCCTCGCAAACGGCCGGCTTGGAGACGCTGCCTGCCGCTGAGCATCCCCACGGAACGGCATTGCTTAACACGTGGAACATGATTGCCGCATCGTTTGGCCCATCGCTGTTTATCGGTCTGCTCTCGAGTTCTGCGGCGACTGCCGGCGCGGCTGGCGCTGCGACCGACGTTGCCCAGGCGATTGGATTTGCAACTGCCGTGCGTGTGGCGGCTGTGATTGCCGTGGTCGGGTTCGCGACGTCGCTGGTGTACGCTCGTCGCGAGTCGCACATGTCGCATTAATGTGTGCACATAGATTCTGCAGCTAGATTGGATGGCAACACCATAAACTAATGGACGTTTTGCCGAGAGGCATGAATGTTTAAAGCGCAAAGAGTGCGCGACGGGCCCCGCGAATGGGGCGATGATGCCCGAGAGGGCTAAGAAGGAGTCTCATGTCCGAGAACGAAGAGATCATGAACGAGACCGAGAACGAGACCATGGCTGCCGAGGTTGAGGCAGTCGAGACCGTGGAGACCGAAGCTGCCGAGGTTGAGGCTGCTGACGAGGTTTCCGCCGAGGAGGAGGCCGAGGTTGTCGAGGCCGCCGTTGATTACGATGACGAAGAGCTGATGGACAAGATGCAGAAGGCCGCCCGCCTGCTGCGTAGCCGTCGCTTTGCTATTTCCAAGGAGGAGGAGGCCAAGGCCGAGCGCATGGCGAACATCGAACGCGCCATCAAGCTTCTTGACCTCAAGCCCAAGATGGAGCAGAAGGAAATGTCCGACCTGCTGGGCATGCGCCTCCGTGAGCTCGATGGCCTGATGGCCGAGGCCGAGGCTGCCGATCTGGTCGGCCGCATCGACGACGCCGAGGGCGATATGCGCAAGATTGTTGTCTTCGCCGCCGAGGATGCCGCTGAGAGCCTGGTCGAGCTTGCCAACAAGAAGGAGAAGCTCCTGCCCGAGCTTTCTTATGAGGAGGCCACCGAGCTGATGGCCGCTCTCGATAAGGTTATCGCTCCGCTCGTCGCCATGGGCCTGGACGAGGACCGCGGTCCTCGCGGCGGCCGTGACGACCGTGGCGGCCGTGGCGGCGACCGTGGCGGTCGCGGCGGCTTTGGCGATCGCGGTGGCCGTGGCGGTGACCGTGGCGGTCGCGGTGGCGATCGCGGCGGCCGTGGCGGCTTTGGTGACCGTGGCGGCGACCGTGGCGGTCGCGGCGGCTTTGGCGGCAACCGTGGTGGCTATGGCGATCGCGGCGGCAACCGTGGTGGCTTCGGCGGTAACCGTGGTAACGACCGCGGCGGTCGCGGTGGCGACCGCGGCGGCCGCAACGGCGGCGGCTTCCGCGGTAACCGTTTTTAGTTACGGCGTTTTACCAAACGCCGTAACGGGCCGACGCTGCGCGGGCCGCATTTGGACAATCTGACGTTCAACTTCAAGGGCGCGACCAGAAGGTCAGCGCCCTTTCGTTTCACGTCACCTTGTCTCAAATGCGGCCCGCTCGCTGTCCGTCCTCTGCCTGCGGCGTTGTCTTGCTCCGGATGCGGCAGTTAGGGACGTTCCTTTTATGCCGGCAGCTTGGGACACTCCTTGTAGTCATTGGGGACATTCTTAAACGACTACATAGAACAAGAGTGAATGATCTCCCGGTTTGAGCCTGCATCCAAGCTTAAAGTGGGAGATTATCCACTCTCATTTGTTATGTGCCCGAAAATCTACGCTCGTTTCTACTCTGCCTACATTTGGAGGAAGAGCTCGTGGAGGCGGGTGTCGTCGTCGAGCTCGGGGTGGAAGGTGACACCGAGCTGGTTGCCTTGGCGGGCGGCGACGATACGGCCGTCGACTTCTGCTAGAGCCTCAGCGTCGCCGTGGACCTCGACGATGCGGGGCGCGCGGATAAACGTCAGCGGCACTTCACCGTCGATGCCAGCTACCTGCCCCTTGGTTCGAAAACTGCCGAGCTGCCTGCCGTAGGCATTGCGCTCAACGAGCACATCCATGGTTGCCAGGCGCGGCGTGCCCTTATCGTCATGGGCGGCAAGGTCGTGAGCCAGCAGAATCAGGCCGGCGCAGGTGCCCAGGACGGGCATGCCTTCAACAATGCGGGCGCGAAGCTCCTCGAGCATGCCCAACTCATCAAGCAGCTTCCCTTGAACGGTAGACTCGCCGCCGGGAAGTACCAGACGGTCAAAGTCCTGCTTCAAATCAGCCGCCTGCCTCAGCTCAATACAGCGCGCGCCCAGCTCGGATAGTCTTGCCTCGTGCTCGGCAAATGCGCCTTGGACCGCCAGCACGGCGACCGTTTGGTCTGCATAATCGCTCATGTGCGATCCTTTCTGCTGGACTAGCGCCCGCGCTCCTCCATGATAATCTCGATCTCGTCGGCGTTGATGCCCACCATGGCCTCGCCCAGGTCCTCCGAAAGCTCAGCGATGAGCTTGGCATCGGTGAAGTTTGCCACGGCCTTGACGATGGCGGCGGCGGGCTTGACCGGGTCGCCGCGCTTAAAGATGCCTGATCCGACAAACACGCCTTCGGCGCCCAGCTGCATCATCAGCGCGGCGTCGGCGGGGGTCGCTACGCCGCCGGCGGCAAAGTTCACGACGGGAAGCTTACCCGTGGCATGGACCTCGCGCACCAGCTCGACCGGAACCTGCAGTTGCTTGGCT
>JAUMNV010000060.1 GCA_031295725.1 Collinsella sp. | reverse complement strand
TCTTCGACCACCCCAAGAGCGAGCGCACCAAGGCGTTCTTGGGCAATATCTCGTAGCCGGTTGATGTAACTGCCGTTATAAAAGAGCGGGGGCTGGACTTGAATCCAGCCCCCGCTCTTTTGTAGGGATGGGGATGCGCTTCGATGCAGGCTCTTTTGGAGGCCCTGGGTTCGTTACGCGAGCTCGGCTCCGAGGGCCTTGCAAGCGGTCTCGCCCTCATCGTCGGGCGCGTCGTAGCAGATGGTGGAGTCTACGACGTTGACGCCCGCCTCGTCGGCATCGGCCTTCCAGTTGTCCATCCACTCGCCCTCGGCCCACGAATAAGAGCCAAAGAGGACGACCTTCTTGTTGCCGAGGGTCTCCTTGACCTCGTCCCACATAGGCTGGAACTCGTCATACTCAAGCTCCTCGGAACCCATGGCGGGGCAGCCGAAGGCAATGGCGTCATAGCCGGCGGCCTTGTCTGCGGAGAAGTCGGCGCAGGAGATGACCTCTGCCTCGGCGCCGGCACCGGTTGCACCCTCGGCAACGAAGTTTGCCATGGCCTCGGTGTTGCCTGTACCGCTCCAGTAGACGACGGCGATCTTGCTCATATGTTTTCCTTTCGGTTGTGCGGCGTGCGGCCGCGTCTTGTATGCTCTATCGGGTTGCCTGGACAAGTTGTCCCAGGGTGCAGCCCTGTTGATAGATGTAGGTAAGGTATTGCGTGCATGCGCGATAGGAATCGAAGGTCGTGAGCGCCTGCTCAACGTTTGTGTATACCTTCCATGCGCCAAAGACCTTATAGTTTTCGCCGTGCTGGACGATAAACTGATGGACATCTTCGTAGGGATAGCCCAAAAAATAGCCAATTTCGTGGGGGAACTCGCATATGCACCCCGTATCGCAGTGCCTATTTCGCGCGAGTGCGCAGACGCTGCCGTCATAGGCGCTTTCTGCGGCATTGCTGCTTGCCAGCGTGATGCGCGCGGCGAGATGCACCAGGGATGCGGGCAGGTTGTGGACATCGTAACCTTCGGCGGCTAGCGCCGTCGTGGCACGGGGGTCGGAGAGGTATCGCATGAGGTCCGCAGGGCGGTACACATAGATGAGCGCTCCGCAGGGACGCCAGACCAAAACGCTCATATGGATTCCGAGTGGCTGGAGCTCGCGGTTGCATTGGGCTATGACGGCGAGCAGGCGAGAGCGTCGCTCTTCGATATGGGCGGCGCCGGGTTTTCCGTTTTGGTTGGCGTAAACGCCGGGATAGGTAAAGAGCGAAGCCGGCTTGATACCTGCGAGCGTAGGGGAGCAGTTGCGTACGACAGCCGTTTGGTATGTTGGGATGTCAATGGTTCGAGTCACGATGCTCCTTTCGGGTCCTCAGTTGTTAGCCTAGGAAAACTTATACACGAAAGTAAGCCATGGTCAACAAAAAAGTTTGAAGAGGGAAACTAATTGACCGAACGGACATGAATTTGGGTTAAGATGGTGACACCCCATGGGGGTATCTAGATAGCGTTACTTGAAAGGGGAACGCATGAGTGACTTGCTCAACCCTGCGAATCTCATCGTGCTGGCCGTCATTGCCGTCGGCATGTTTTTTGGACTGCGTCGCATTGCCGCTTCGACACACGGGAAGAGTTGTTGCAGCGATGGTGCGAGCGGCAAGAAGGCCAAAAAGGTTGTTGTGGTGGATACCGATGCATCGCACTATCCCTATAGCGATGAGCTGCTCATCGGCGGCATGAGCTGTGACGGCTGCGCTCAGAACGTAGCCAATGCCCTCAATGCACTGGATGGCGTGTGGGCAACGGTGACGTATGCGGACCACACGGCACGCGTGCGCTCTAAGCAGCCGGTTGATCGTGATGTCCTCGAGACGGCCGTGAAAGACGCGGGCTACTACGTCATGACGCTGTAAGCGTCGCTCTGGATGCGCGTCCTTGTCTAGGCTCGTCCGCGTAGCTCGATGTCCTGGATGTCGTCGAAGTCGATGGCGATGTCTCGGAGCTTGAGGAGCTTGAAGGCGGGGAGCGCCTCGTCGAGGATGCCGGTGCGGCTGCGATAGCCGTATGTATCGTAATAGGTGACACGAACCAAGTCGCCACGTTTGAGACCCTCGAGTTTTTTAGAAAGCACGAGGGCTTTTTCTTCCGTGAGCTCACGTTTTGGCTCGACGGTGATTTCCTGCTTGCGCACGAGTTCGTAGTATCCCGTGAGGGCGGCAAAGGGCATAAACTGTGCGGCGCGGTTGGCGCGCACGGCACCGTTGGCAGTGAGGTTGGGGTCGGCGGCGCGGCGTCTGCCCTCGGGGTCCGCCAGGCGCTCGAAGGCGGTCGGCGGGCGCACGGGCTGTTGTTTGGGTTTAGGCACGGTGTCCTCCAACTTGTTCGTTGCGTTCGCGCGCGGTGGCGCCGGCGGTAAAGCTTAATCCCTTGACGAGCGCGTTCTTGCCGTACTTGCCTTTCACGGCCAGGACGGCGCGCGCCAAGTCGCGTTCGCGCTCATCGGCCTCGACATCGCTAAACAGATCGATGGTGGCAAATTCCTCGGGCACCAGATTGCCAAAGCCCAGATTGATGCGCTTGACCGGTCGCTTGGGGTCGACCGTTTGCGCCCAGAGCTCATCGAAATAGCCCATGATCTTCTTGAACGAATTGGTGCGCTCGGGCAGCTTTCGCGAGGCATTGGAGTGCGCAAAGAGTGCGGCATAGCCACCGCGCGGTTTGCCGCCATGCTCTCCCACAAAGATGCCATCGATTGCCTGCGCTTCGCGCACCAGGCGACGCCTTTCGTCATCGCGCTGGACTGGCTTGGGAGCACGGGGCGCGAGCTCGGGGCCGGCGGTTGCGGTGGGTTCGATACTCGACGTGCTCGAGCGCAGGTGCCCGCATCCGTCCACATATTGCGCTGTACCGCTGGCGTCGAGGCGGCGTATGTCGGCGCGTTCGCTCGCATAGCCCACAAAGAGCGAGATACTGTCGCATACCACGTGTTTGTCGATTAAGTCCAGTACGGCGTTGTCGACCATCTCGCGCAAGACGGTGTAGGCCTGCTCGTAGGCATAGCCCTTCGAGAGCACCTGTCCTGTGGTGGTCGAAGTTGCTTGCGGGCGATAGGCTTGGATATCGGCGATGGTTGTCGGCTCGCGCCCAAAGGCGTGGTCGATGAGATATTCGGCATTGACGCCGAGCTCGTCGTAAAGCAGGTTTTCGTCGAGCGCCGCGACGCCCATCAGATCGTAGACGCCGTATTTCTCGAGACGGGCCGCCATGCCGGGGCCGATACCCCAGATATCGGTAATGGGACGATGAGGCCAGATCTCCTTGCGAAAGATCTCGTCGTCGAGCATGCCGATGCGACTGGGCACGTGCTTGGCGGTGATATCGAGTGCTACCTTGGCCTGGAATAGGTTGGGGCCGATGCCGACCGTCGCCGTGATGCCGGTGCGTGCCAAGACCTCGTCGCGCAGCGTGCAAGCGAACCCTTCCGCATCGGTGTGATAGAGGTCCAGATAGGGCGTCACGTCGATAAAGCACTCATCGATGGAGTAGACGTGCACGTCCTGGGGGCTGACGTATTCCAGATAGATACCGTAGATTTGCGCCGACACCTCCATGTAGTGCTGCATGCGCGGTACGGCCGTGATGTAGTCGATGCCATCGGGAATCTCAAATAGGCGGCAGCGATTGTGAATACCTAAGTCCTTCATGGCCTGCGTGATGGCGAGGCAGATGGTTGTGCGCCCGCGCGATTCGTCGGCAACGACCAGGTTGGTGGCGAGCGGATCGAGCCCACGGTCGACGCACTCGACGCTGGCATAAAACGTCTTGAGGTCGATGCAGATATAGGTGTGCCGCTCGTGCGCCATCCGTGTCCCTCCATCAAACACATGTTCCTATCGAATATCTGTTCGATAATACCCGCTCGCCCGGACATCGTCAAAACCTGTCCCTTTTTGGCAGGTATGGTCGTGCGACTGCATCGGGTTTTTAACGCAGCCCTAAAGAGCGCGAAACAGCTCGGAAAAGCTCGCTTCGTAGCATGAGCCTAACGATCGATACCGCCTATACGCACGGAAGGGTTGTGGGAAAGATGGTCAATTATGGGTTTGGTATGCCGACGCGCCTTGTTGCGGATGGAGACGTGGCTCGCTGGTGCGGACGATTGGTCGCTCACTACGGTGGCACCAAGGCGCTGGTCGTGTTGGGCG
>JAUMNV010000037.1 GCA_031295725.1 Collinsella sp. | reverse complement strand
CCGTAAAGGATATGTTTGCGAGCGTTAAGTCCAACGACATGACGAGCTTTAAGGCATGGCTCGATGCCGGTGGCGACGGCATCGATAAAGAGGTCAACGCCATTCAGTACGGCTACGGTGTATCGCCGGTTGTCTATCGTGTCGGCAAGGGCGATGAGAAGCCTGTCCGGCTGGTACCCAACGCCATGACCGAGGCCATGAGCGGAGGCGCGAGCTCGGCGGCAACGGTGAGCATGGAATCCATGGGAACCTCGGTCTTTAACGAGATGATTGACGACCAGAGCCTGCTCGACAGCCAATACGACGTCGTGGCGGGGCATTGGCCTACGTCTGCTAACGAAGCCGTGATGGTGCTTTCGAGCCGCGGTACGGTGGGCGACTATACGCTCTACAGCATCGGTGCGCTGGATATCGATGAGCTCAACGACCTGGTTAACAGCGCTATGACGGCTGACGGTGGGGTCGAAACGCCCGAGACCGGTGCCGACTTTACCTACGACGATGCGCTGTCCACGACGTTTAAGGTGCTGTCGCCGGCCGATGCCTATCGCAAAAACGAAGAGACCGGCATGTGGACTGACATGTCTGGCGACGCCGACTTTATGGCCACCAAGGTTGCCGATGGCATTGATGTGCGTATCGTTGGTGTGGTGCGACCTAACGAGACAGCCAATGCGAGTGCGTTGTCCCCGGGCATTGCCTACACGCATGCGCTGACTCGCCAGCTTATGGAGTGCGCCGCCGATTCGCAGATTGTGCAGGAGCAACTCGCCCACCCCGAGACGGATGTCTTTACGGGCAAGTCTTTCGATGAACTGCAGGGCGAGGCCAAGCAAGGCGTGGATCTGGGCAGCATGTTCAGTGTGGACGAGGCGGCACTTAAGAGCGCGTTCTCGTTCGATACCTCCGCGCTCTCGGGTGTTGCCGGCGGTATGGACCTGTCGGGCCTTGACTTGTCCGGGCTGGACATTGACCTTTCGGGCGTAGGGAAGGATATCGATTTCAGCGACATCATCGCCAAAGCGCCAGCCCCAGATTTCTCGGGCGTCTTTGACGGTCTGGAGCTCACGCCCGAGCAAATGCAGCAGGTGGGAACGCTTGCCAACCAACTGTTTGAGGGTTTTTTACAGTCTGATCAGTTTAAGGCGCTGTCGCCCGAAGATCTTAAGGACGCATCAAAGCTCGCTGCCGCATTCTCGGCGTATCTTGAGAGTGATACGGCAGCCCAGCAAATCCTGGCCCAACTCAAAGCGCTCGGCGGCGATGCCCTGGCCGAGCGCTTGCAGCAGGCGATGACCGACTATGTGCAAAAGCAGCTGGCTCCGTATCTGCAGCAGGCTATGGATCAGGTGATGAAGTCGATCAGCGATCAGATTGCGGCGACGGTGTCAGCTCAGCTCAAGGCGTGCGCGGAAGGGCTCATGGGCCAGATGGCGACGCAGATGTCATCGAGTTTTGCCAACCTGGCGAGCGCTATGCGTGTGGATGCGAGCGCCTTTGCTCATGCCATCCATTTCAACATGGATGCCGAGGATCTGAGTTCGCTCATGATGAGCTATGCGAAGGCGTCGCAGCTCACCTACGACAACAACCTGACCACGCTGTGTTATGCGGACGAGGCAGATCCCATCTCGGTCAAGATCTTCCCGCGCGACTTTGAGGCCAAGGAGCACGTGCTCGACCATATCGATGCGTATAACAAGCAGGTCAAAGCCGCCGGGCATGACGAGCAGGCAATCTCGTACACCGACTACATGGGCATCATCATGGGCTCGGTGACCGATATCGTGAACACCATCAGCTTGGTGCTCATTGCGTTTGTGAGTATTAGCCTGGTGGTGAGCTCTATCATGATCGGCATCATCACCTACATCAGCGTGCTGGAGCGCAAAAAGGAGATCGGCATCTTGCGCGCGATCGGCGCGTCGAAACGCAACGTGGCCAACGTATTCAATGCCGAGACCTTTATCGAGGGCCTCATCGCCGGCGTTTTTGCCATCGCCGTCGTGGTGCTCGTGAGCCTCCCGGTCAATGCCTGGGCGCTTGCGACCAAGCAGGTTCCCAACCTGATGAGCCTGCCCGTTCAGGACGCGCTGGCGCTCATCGCGATCTCGGTGGTGCTGACGGTCGTCGCTGGCTTGCTGCCGGCCCGCAGCGCGTCTAAGAAAGACCCCGTAGAGGCTCTGCGCTCGGAATAATGTGACAAAGGGGCTGTCCCTTTGCCACATGGGGGAAGGGGCAGCCCCCCTCCTGCGCCTAGCTCGTTTTACCCATCAACGTGATACGGATGCTTGGATGGGTGTACTCGTCAAACTCGTCCTCGGGATCCGTGTCAAACGAGTAATACGCTTTGACGGGGTCGTCGCTCGTCCTGATGGAGATTCTCTCGTAGAGCGAACCGTTCAAGAAAGCCTGCCTAAACTCTTCGGGGAGCTTTTGCGGTGCTAGGAGCTCGGGGCTCACGGTCTTGACGTCTGCGGTTTGGACGACAGAGGAAAGCTCGTCAAAGTCGAGCTCGATGCGGGCGAGGTTGTCCTCAAGGCTCGCATCGGGGTCGATTTCTGCTACGTAACTCACTTCCTTGAGCGTTCCCTTGTTGTCGAAATCCAGGTACGTATAGGTCTTCTGGGTATCGGAGTCGCCGTCGTGCAAGTAGCCGCGGACGTGATAGCCGTAATCTTGATATCGCTCGTAAGGGTCATCGGCAGACACGTACTCGCATGCGGGCTCTAACGTCTTGCGGGCGATGGCGATCTGCTCGGCCGCGGCCGCGGCGTTCTCCTGCATCTCGGTGTTTCCCTGCGCCAGCTGCGGGATATAGGCACCGCATACGATTGCGAGGGGTAGCGCCACAAGCGCGATGATCCACTTTTTTGCACGGGGGATAGGCAAGCCGCAGGCCTCCGCCATGGCCTTTGCGTTAGCGAAGCTCTCGGTAAGCACGTCTGCTGCGGTGGCAACGGCGCCTACGGCAGCGGCGACTTCTGCCGCGCTGCCCAGATTGCGTGCGGTCTCGTTGTCGCTGTTCTTGAGTAAGCGCGCGGCGGCCTGCGTACCGACAACGCCTGCGATTTGTGCCGAGCGGTCTTTCTCGGTCTGCTCGACGACGAGTCGGCGCTGCATTTTCTTCCACTGCTTGCCGCGCATACCAAAGCGTGGCGCGAGCGTGCAGTAGCAGAATATGACGAGCTCGATGGCGGTGAGCACCAGGGCGGTCATCATACCCGTCTCTTGGAAGCCTTCGTGATGAAAGACGATGTCGTCAATCATTTCGAAGGGAATGATCAAAAATGGCAGCACGAATGCCATGGCAAGCGCCGCACCGGCAATCTTGGGGTAGATGCAGTATCGCCGGATGCGCTTGCGTTCTTGTTCGGAAAGTGTAGCCATTGCCGGTCCTTGGTGTCGTGGCGGTCGTTGCGGCGCGCGGGGCGCGTCAGTCTGGGCTAGCGTTGGATAAGAGCATAGAGCAAGATACTCACCGCAATGAGCAGAAGGCCGATGTCCCCAACCAAGATGAGCGCGAGCAAGGATATCTGCGACGTGGTCACGGCGTTTTTGAGCGGCAACTGGAGCGTAGGCCTGCTCTGCAGCTCCTTCACTGTTTACCCTGCATCCCAAGTGCGGCGCAAGTGAGCAATAGCAAAACTTTGTCACGCGTAAAAGCAAGGAAGTCGCAAGGTCTGGGGCGGGGATGCTGGTATACGCCTCGGATACAATCGAAGCCATGCTAGAAAGAGGCTTCGATGATTAAAAAATCGTTCTTTAATCCGTTTTCGTCGCTGCTGCTTGCACTTGCCGGCTTGGCCTTTTTGGTCGACGTCGTACCGCAGGCGCAAGGCCAGACAGGAGTGTTCGCACCTGCCGTGCTGTTTTTGATGTGGCTGGTCGGCGGCCTGGTGCGCCTGTTCTACGAAAACGAAGCCAAGCGCAGCTTCGACCGGCACATGTTTAAGGCGAACCATGCGGCCGTTTGGAAACGTGTCGACGCTTGCTGGATTCAAGTCGATTCCGACCAGCTCGTGCCTGGCGATGTGATTCGCCTGTATGCCGGTATGCTCTGCCCGGTCGATGCGGTCCTTGCCAAGGGCGACCACATCCTTGTCTCCGAATCGTCGCTTACGGGCGAGAGCGGTCAGACCGTCAAGCGAGAAGGGGAGGCCGTCCGTGCTGGAACGACCATCATTGACGGAAAGGCTTCGGCAACCGTTCACGCTCGCGTTTCCGAGGAGCCGCCCACATCGCCGCGGCGCGCTCGGCTAGGCACGCAGTTTGGCGCTGGTGCCAGGAGCATCTGTGCCGCCCTGGTGAGGTGCATGCTCATCGTGCTGCCGTTTGTCATTATGATTCGAGGTTTTGTGCTGGGCGACTGGCCGCAGGCCCTGCTGTTTGCCCTGGGCACGGCCGTTGGCCTGGTCCCCGAGATGCTGCCAGTCGTCACAAGCGTGTGCCTTTCGGGCAGCGCGCATCGCCTTAAGAACAAACAGGTCATTGTTAAAAACGTTGACGCCATGGAATCACTGGGCTCCATGGACGTGGTGTGCGTGGACAAGACGGGCACGCTCACCGAGGACGCCGCGGTGCTCGAGTACTATACCGATATCCTGGGCAACGAAAGCGAGCAAACGCTCAACCTGGCGTATTTGGAGAGTACGAGCCAGGGGGCGGCCGCCAACCAGCTCAACCGGGCCATTGCCGACGCGTGCGCCGCGCCCGAGTTGCGTCTCGCCGCCAAAGACCTCGCAGGCGCATTTACCCTGCACGCATCTGATCCTTTCGACCACGTCACCAAGGCTTCGGGTGTTAAGCTCGATGCCATGCCTGGGGCGCTTGGTTGCCTGGGGCTGCAGACTCGCCCTGGCAATCACTTGACCATCGTAAAGGGCGAGGTCGAGAGTGTTTGCGCTCGTTGTGCCTGGGCCAACTTTAAAGGGGAACTCGTCCCCATGGACGCCGCGGGCCGCCAGAGCGCCTATGAGGTTGCCGAGGACATGCGTGCCGACGGCATCAAGGTCCTCGCCGTTGCCTACAGCACAACGTCTTCGGACTGGGGTGACCTGGTGCTCTGCGGCTTTTTGGGCTTTTTCGATCGGCCCAAGGCAAGCGCTCGCGCCGCCGTGCGCGCGCTGTCCGACCTTTCCGTTGAGGTGCGCGTGCTTACTGGCGACTCGGCTTCGGTTGCCCGGTCAACCTGTTCGCGCCTGGGCATTCCTGCCGATAGCGTTATCACCGGCAGCATGCTCGATGCCATGGAGGAGTCCGAGGCGCTTGTTCGCGTGGGGCGTACTCGTGTGTTTGCCGAGCTCACGCCCGCGCAAAAGGCTCATGTTGTCAGTCTCATTCGACTCTCTGGCCATACGGTCGGCTATATCGGCGATGGTGTGAACGATGTGCCGGCGCTTACGTCGGCAGATGTCGGCATCGTTGTGGACTCGGCGGCAGCGGAATCCAAAAAGGTTGCCGATCTGGTACTGCTCGAGCGCGACCTGGGCGTGGTCGCCGAGGGCGTCAGCGAAGGCAGGACTTCGTTCGCCAACGCTTCCAAGTACATTCGCATCGCGTCGAGTTCCAACTTTGGCAATATCTGCTCGGTTGCCGCCTCGAGTATCTTCCTGCCGTTTTTGCCGGCAACCGCCGCTCAGCTGCTTTTGCTCAACCTGTGCTATGACGCCACCTGCCTGGCGCTCTCGTGGGATAACGTCGACGATGCGGAGATCGCCCGTCCCAAGGCATGGTCGGGCAAGGGCCTCGGCAGCTTTATGCTTCACTTTGGCTTCGCGAGTTCGGCGTTTGACATCATCACGTTTGCCATTTTACTCCTGGGCGTTTGCCCCGCGGTGTGCGGTGGGTCCTTTGTCACGTTGAGTGCTGCGGGCCAGGCGGCCTTTATCGCGACCTTCCAGACCGGATGGTTACTGGAGTGCGCTTGGACCGAATCGCTCGTGCTCCTCGTCTTGCGAGCGCGGAACGTTCGCGACGGGGACCGGCCGTGTCGTCCGCTCGTGATAATGGTCGCCACCATGCTTATCGCCTCGGCCCTTCTCGCGCTGAGTCCTGCCGCGCAACTGCTCGGCCTTGTCACGCTGCCCATGTGGTATCTGGGCATCGTTGCACTGCTGAGCGTGTTGTATCTTGTTGTTGTTTCGACGATCAAGCGGGTTTACCTGTCCCGCTCGAGCAGTCTGTTCTAGGGCGGTTCTATGCGTACCAACAGAACCAACATAGCGATTACGCCGGCAGAGGCCGCCGAGCTCAGCAACGCGCTGTTCTCGTCCGGTAGCGCCGCCGCTCTCGAACTTGCACCCGTGTTTGCCGATATCGCATCGGGCGGGCTGACCGCCATAGAACTGACAGTTGCCGGCTCGCAGACAAGTGCCGCTGCGGAGCCCATCGTTATCGGCGATCTTTCCATCGATCTGGCTTCGCGCACCGTTAAAGTGTCGGGCGCGCCCGTTTCGCTCACGCCCAAAGAATTCGATATCCTGGCCTTTTTGGCGAGCAACCGGGGCACAGTCTTTAGCAAAGAGGAAATCTATCGCGCTGTATGGCAAGACGAATATCTGCTCGATGACAGTAACATCATGGCCTTTGTCCGCAAGATCCGAAAGAAGATTGAACCCGAGCCCGACAATCCCCGGTACCTGCTAACTGTTTGGGGTGTGGGCTATAAAATAGCCGAGTAACGCGTTGAATCGTCCGCTTCTATCGACCCCAAAAGCCACTCTGACAATCCTTGCCAAATCGCAAGAAAGCCGCAAGAAACCAGCCATGTGCCCGGTCTTGCGGCTTTTCTATTCTAAGGACAGTCGCAGACGCGAAGGGAAGGTGAGGACCGTGAGCGGCAGTGACAGTACCAGCAAGGCAGGGCGATGTCTGTCGGCGCGGGTCCACCTTAATGGCGGGCGTCGCGGCTAGACGGCTCTGCATCCGATCGATAGAACGGAGCAAGGCAATTGAAGAAGCTGAATATGCGCCATACGCCATCTACAGTCCAGGCGCAAAACGAACTGATCAGGCATCGTGCAGAGGGCCGCATCCAGCATGCGGCAACTATCCCGCTGATGGACGCCATGTCCTGGGTGGGCTCGAACCTGGGTGGTCTAACCCGTGATGAGGTCGCGCGCAGCGAGGCCGATAACGGACGCAACGTGGTCACGCGCGGCAAGAAAAAGTCGCTTGCCCGCAAGCTTGCGGATGCATTCGTCAATCCCTTTACGGCAATTCTGTTCTTCTTGGCCATTATTTCGGCAACGACGGACATGGTGTTTCCGGCGTTGTCGATGATGGGCAGCACGCCGGAGGACTTTGACTCGCTGACGGTGATTATCATCACCACAATGGTGGTTCTTTCGGGCACGCTGCGCTATATCCAGGAAGCGCGCAGCGGCAATGCGGCCGAAAAGCTGCTCGACATGATCACGACCAGCGTGACGGTCACCCGCAAGGATGCCCCCAGGACCGAGATTCCCATCGACGACGTGGTGGTCGGCGACATTGTGCATCTGTCCGCCGGCGACATGATTCCCGCCGACGTGAGGATTATCGAGGCCAAGGACCTCTTTGTGAGTCAAGCCAGCCTGACGGGCGAGAGCGAGCCGGTCGAGAAGGTTCCCGCAACCTGCACCGAGTCCGACTCGGCCACGTCGTTCGAGAACATCGCCCTCATGGGCAGCAGTGTGATCTCGGGCAGCGCGACGGCGCTCGTCTTTAGTGTGGGCGAGCAGACCCTGTTTGGTTCCATGGCGTCGAGCCTGTCCGACGACGCTGTGGAGACGAGCTTTTCCAAAGGCGTCAACAGCGTCTCGTGGGTGCTCATCCGCTTTATGATGGTGATGGTTCCGTTTGTCTTTTTGATCAACGGTGTCACGAAGGGCAATTGGCTCGATGCCGGCCTGTTCGCCATCAGCATTGCCGTGGGTCTGACGCCCGAGATGCTGCCCATGATCGTTACCACGTGCCTTGCCAAGGGCGCGGTTGCCATGAGTAAAAAGCAGACGATCGTTAAGAACCTCAACTCGATTCAAAACTTTGGCGCGATGGACGTGCTGTGCACGGACAAGACCGGCACGCTTACGCAGGACCAGGTGGTGCTGGAGTATCACTGGAATATCGACGGCCAGGAGGATTCGCGCGTTTTGCGCCACGCCTACCTCAACAGCTATTTCCAGACGGGCTATAAGAATCTGATGGATCTGGCGATCATCAAGTGCACGGAGGAAGAGGAGCAAAACGACCCGAGTCTCACCGATCTTTCGGAGGCATACGTGAAGGTCGATGAGGTGCCGTTCGACTTTACGCGCCGTCGCCTCACCACGGTGGTGCGCGATCGCAGCGGCAAGACCCAGATGGTTACCAAGGGCGCGGTCGAGGAGATGCTGTCGGTGTGCTCACATGCCGAGATCGACGGCGGCGTTCACGTGCTGGACGACGAGGTGCGCGAGCGCATTCTGGCAACAGTTGCCGACCTTAATGACGACGGTTTCCGTGTGCTGGCGATTGCTCAAAAGTCCAACCCGTCACCCGCCGGTGCCTTTAGCGCCGAGGACGAGCGCGACATGGTCCTAATCGGCTACCTGGCCTTTTTGGATCCGCCTAAAGAGTCCACGGCCGATGCGATTGAGGCGCTGCGCAATCATGGCGTTGCCACCAAGATCCTGACTGGCGACAACGAGAAGGTCACGCGCACCATCTGCAAGCAGGTGGGGCTACAGGTCAACAACATGTTGCTCGGCGGCAACATCGCTGACATGGATGACGCCGAGCTCGCTCGCCGGGCCGAGGACGTGCAGGTCTTCGCCAAGCTCACGCCCGACCAAAAGGCGCGTGTCGTTTCCGTCCTGCGTACGAACGGGCATGTGGTGGGCTACATGGGCGACGGTATCAACGATGCCTCTGCCATGAAGTCGTCCGACATCGGCATCTCGGTCGACACGGCCGTCGACGTTGCCAAGGAGTCCGCCGACATCATCTTGCTCGAGAAGGACCTGATGGTGCTCGAGGAGGGCATCATCGAGGGGCGTAAGACCTACGCCAACATGATCAAGTACATCAAGATGACCGCGAGCTCCAACTTTGGCAACATGTTTAGCGTGCTTGCCGCGTCTGCCCTGCTGCCGTTTTTGCCCATGATGAGCATCCAACTGATCTTGCTCAACCTGATTTATGACTGCAGCTGCCTGGCGATTCCCTGGGACAACGTGGACGAGGAGTTCCTGCGCGTGCCGCGTACCTGGGATGCGTCGAGTGTCGGCAGGTTCATGATCTGGATTGGGCCCACCAGCTCCATCTTCGACTTTATGACCTATATCTTTATGTACTTTGTCTTCTGCCCGTTGTTTGTGAGCCACGGTGTACTGTTCAACGAGCTGGCGAGCGTCTACTCGGGTGCCACACTGGAGCGGATGCAGCTGGCCTACATCGCGCTGTTCCAGGCTGGTTGGTTCGTCGAATCCATGTGGAGCCAGACCTTGGTTATCCATATGATTCGCACGCCCAAGTTTCCGTTTATCCAGAGCCGTGCCTCGGCTCCGGTGATGCTGCTCACGATGACCGGCATTGCACTGCTCACGCTGATCCCGTTTAGCCCGCTTGGCCCCACGCTGGGCCTGGGAGCGCTGCCCGTCGAGTACTTCTTGTTCCTGATTCCGTGCATCTTGCTGTACATGGCGCTGGCGACGAGCCTTAAGAAGGCCTATGTCAAGCGTTACGGCGAGCTGCTGTAGTGACTTCGATGTAGAGAGGAGCGTTCACATGAACTGGGCTCAGATTTGGATCGATTTGTTTGGGACTACGGAGTGGCTTGGGCTCAACATGGGCTTTTGGGTGGCCAATGGTGTTGTCCTGGTGATTGTCATCATTATGAACGTCATCTTTTGGAGCATGAAGCCGCTGCCCAAGGACGAATAACATGCATGGGATTGCCTGCGCCGCTGTGCCAAAATAAACACTCGAATGATGTACAAATGTGACAAAGGGACGGTCCCTTTGTCACATTGATTTGAAAGTTGATGTTGATGATTCTATCGCTGGCCCCCATGGAGGGGATTACCGGGCATGTGTTCCGCCGCGTGCATGCAGAATGCTTTGGTGCGCTCGACTGCTACTACACGCCGTTTTTGCCGCCGCCGCGGGTGGGCAATCGCTTTGGCGGCAAGGCGTTTAAGGAGATCGATCCTGCCAATAACCAGGGGCTCAACGTGGTGCCTCAGCTGATGTCCAAGAACGCGGACGAGTTTGTGTGGGCGGCACAGGTGCTCGCCGACATGGGCTATTGCGAGGTCAATCTCAACTTGGGTTGCCCCTCGGGGACGGTTGTCGCCAAGGGCAAGGGCTCGGGTTTCTTGCGCAATCTCGACGAGCTCGAGGTGTTCTTGAACGATGTGTGCGAGCGGTCGCCGTTGCCGGTATCGGTAAAGACCAGGCTGGGGCTGGAGGGCGACGACGAATACGAGCGTGTACTCGATTTGTATTGCCGCATGCCGCTGGCAGAGCTGATCGTGCATCCGCGCGTACAGAAGGACCGTTATACGGGCTCGCCGCGCAAGGAGTTTTACGGCAAGACGTTGGAGCGGGCGCCGTTTCCCGTGGCCTATAACGGTGACATTTTTGATCTTGAGGATATGGACGCGCTGGTGGAGGCCTATCCCGGCACGCGCCATGTGATGTTGGGGCGTGGCCTGCTCGCGAACCCCGCGCTGGCTCGCATGGTCAAGGGCGGCCCAGCTGCAACGGCTGCTGAGCTGCAGCGCTTCCACGACACGCTGTTTGCGGCATATGCAGAAGAGATTGGCGGCAATGCGGTCTTCCGCATGAAGGAGTGGTGGTTCTACGCCAAGTGCGCTTTCGCTGATCCCGCCACCGTCCATAAGATCGTGCGCAAGACCAAGAAGGTCGACGAATACCGCGCCGCCGTCGACCGCGTCTTCCGCGAGCAACCGCTCGCATCCGCAGCCCGCTTCCGCGGCTAGTTAGACATCGGGGACGTTCTTTAGCGACTAGGCATTTAAGAACGTCCCCGATGACTACCCGCAAAAGCTGTACACCAGCATCCAAAGATGTCGAAAAATGTCGACTTTGGATGCTGGTGTACATGTTTAGGCCGTATGGGGTGGGGCCTTGGACGGACGGGATGCGCGTACTAGAGCAGGTTCTCTTGCGCCCACGCGATGATGTCGCTCGATTCGTAGAGTGGCTTGCCGTCGATGAACAGGCAGGGAACCTGGCGTTTTCCGCCGACGGCGATAAGCGTTTGCTCGGCATCGGAATCGGTCGAGATATTGCGTTCAGGAATGGTCACGCCGTTATCGGCCAAAAAGCGCTTGACCTTTATGCAATACGGGCAGCCGGTCATAACGTAGAGCACGAGCTCATGATCAGTAGCCATGGGTCTCCAATCGGTTGAGGTTTCGATTGAAATACCCAAAGCCGCCGCGGTCTATGCACGCGTCAACGACGACTCAATGGCCTGTACCAGAAACGCCGTGGCTCCGGTGCCGCAGGGCTTGTCGTAGTAGTCAACAAAGCGCTGGTCGGCAAGATAGCCGTGGGCGAGGCCCAGGTATGCTTCGTCTTGGGGCTCGTGTCCCCAGTTGAGACCAATCTAACGACGATGCATCGCGACGAGCTTGCGAGCCTCGCTTCCATTCGCATCGCCATCGCCCATGGCAATCGAGAGCTGACCCAGAATAGCGCGTTCAAGTTCTTTCATGTCGCTCCATGTCTGAGGGTCCATGTCCAGTAACGTTTCGTTTGCTGCATCGATCGCCTCATCGCCGTAGCGCTTCCGAGCCTCGGCGCCGTAGCGCTCCTCGTTTTCCTGCACGGTGCGCCAGCGCTCCAGTTGCCGCAGGACGGCGCCCATGAGCGAGACGGCTTCGTCGAGCGACATGCCGGTGTTTTGCGCCAGCCGCGGAGCGCAATCCTCGATCATCGCCTCCATGGTGGTGTCGTAGGTGTACTTGCCGTGGTCGTAGCACCACTTGCAGTAATGGTCGGTCGTGGCGCCCGTGGCATCGGTGCCGCAGTCGTCGGGCGTGAGTATCATGCCGCAGCTCTGGCAATAATGCTCGGGCATTTCGAGCAGGTGGGACAGTGGCTCGCCGGTTACGGCGGCAATGAGCTTCATCATGTCGATGCCCGGGGTGACCTCGTCGCGCTCCCAACGGCTGACGGCTTGGCGTGTGACGAAGAGCTTGGCGGCGAGCTGCTCCTGGGTAAGGTGATGGGCGCGACGAACGGCAATGAGCTTTTCTGCAAAGGCCATAGCGGCTCCTTTCTGCTGGTTGATGGCTTAAGCATACGCGGCGGCAGGCGCCCTTCCAAGCAACCGTTGGTTGCACGACAGGAGTCCACGGCGAAGAATTGCGCGCAACGCCTCACGCCTCCATGCCGTATAATGACCGGCATGGAACCTATTGCACACATACATACCGACCTGCCGCAGAAGTTCGGCATTCCGCGCAACAGCTTTTTGGCGCCTCATCTGCAGGGACGCATCGTCTTTGAGCCGGAATTTGCCTCCAAGGCAGCGGTTGAGGGCCTGGACTCCTTCTCTCACCTGTGGCTGCTGTGGCGCTTCGAAAACGGAACGCCCGGCGGCACGGTTAAGGACATAGCTACCGATGCCAAGACGCAGGACAGGTCCGGCACCAACGTCAAGTGGTCGAAGACCGTGCGCCCGCCGCGTCTGGGCGGAGCCGAGCGCGTGGGCGTCTTTGCCACGCGCAGCCCGTTTCGCCCCAATCCTATCGGACTTACCTGCGTAAGGCTCGATCACGTTGAGCTCACCGACGATGGCCCCATCATCCATGTGCTGGGGGCCGACCTGCGCGACGGCACGCCCATCTACGACATTAAGCCCTACATTCCGTTTGCGGACTGCCACCCGGATGCGACCGGAGGCTGGATTGAGGATGCTCCGTGGCAAGAGCTCGATGTTGAGTTTCCGCAAGCGCTACAGGATATGGTCCCGCCCGCAAAGCTCCCCGGCTTGGTCGAAGTCCTTCGCCAAGACCCACGCCGCGCAGGCAGCAAGCACGAGCCAAACCGCATTTACCACTTGGCTTACGCCGGGCTCGACATATCGTTTACGGTCGATGAAACCCAGCTAACCGTAGTCGCCGTCAACGACGCGCGAGACTAACCAGCCATTCGCCCGCACCCGTCAAATTAAGCGCCAAACCCCGCGCCAAAACCGCCCGTGCTGGTGGACAATAGCGCCTATCGAAACAGTCTACTTTGCACGGGAGTTCAGCATGAAATACGACTTTAGCTCGCTTATCGACCGCCACGGCATGGACTCCATCGCCGTTGACTCTTGGGGCGAGATCCCCGGTATGGCTCCGAACGCACCCGACGAGGGCTTCGATCGCATTCCCATGTGGGTGGCCGACATGAACTTCGCCACGGTGCCCACGGTTCAGGAGTACATCATCAAGCGCGCTCAGCACCCCATGTTTGGCTACTTCAATCCGCGTCCCGAGTACTTCGACCGCATCATCGAATGGCAGAGCCGTCGCAACGGCGTTGAGGACTTGGCGCCGGAGCATATCGGCTACGAAAACGGCGTGCTGGGCGGTGTCGTGTCGACGCTACGCGCGTATGTCCAGCCAGGTGATGCGGTGCTGGTCCACAGCCCTACCTACATCGGCTTTACCAAGTCCATCGAGGCCGCGGGCTATCGTATTGTCCACAGCCCGCTTAAGCTCGACGACCAGGGCGTGTGGCGCATGGACTTTGAGGACATGGAGCGCAAGCTCGCCCAAAACTACATCCATGCCGCGGTGTTCTGCTCGCCGCACAATCCCTGCGGCCGCGTATGGGAGCGCGACGAGATCGAGCGCGCCATGGACATCTATCGCCAGCACGATTGCGTGGTGATCTCGGACGAGATTTGGTCCGATATCATCCTGCCGGGACACAAGCACATCCCGACGCAGTCGGTGAGCGAGGATGCCCGCATGCGCACGGTTGCCCTCTATGCGCCCAGCAAGACGTTCAACCTGGCGGGCCTGGTCGGCAGCTACCACATTATCTACAACGAGACGCTGCGCGACCGCGTGTGCGCCGTGTCCAACAAGACCCACTACAACGAGATGAATGTCCTCTCCATGCATGCGCTTATCGGTGCCTACCAGCTGCAGGGCTACGAGTGGGTGGACGAGCTCAACCAGGTACTCGCCGGCAATATCGAGTACTTCTGCGATTACGTGGACGAGCATTTTGAGGGCGTGTCCTATTCGCGTCCGCAGGGCACGTACATGGTGTTTCTGGACTGCACCGAGTGGTGTTGCGAGCATGGCCGCGATATTCAGTGGTTGCTCGGCGAGGGGGCGCGCGTGGGCGTGGGGTATCAGGACGGCCGTCCGTTCCATGGGCCCTGCCACATTCGCGTGAATCTGGCGCTGCCGCTTTCGTGCGTAAGGGAAGCGTGCGACCGCCTAGACCGCTACGTTTTTAATGCACGGTAAGTGTGCGCTGCATGCGGGGCCTTCTGCCAAGTCGGCTAGAAGGCCCCGCATGGTAATGCGTCTGTAACCATTGGGCGCTCGAGTGGTTTCATTTGCTATTATTTTTAGCATTTCAGTCTGTAAACAGGATCGTCTGGAGCTCGATGAAAAGACCCCGTCGCTCGGTTGCCACATCGTTGTTCGTTGCGCTTGCAGTGGTGAGTGTTTTTGTCGTAGCGATAGCTGGCTGCTCTGGGTCGAATGACGAAGCCTCGACGTCTGCATCAAAAGGTCTGGACGCCTCGCAGGTCAAAGACGACGACCTCAAGACGCTCAACGTCGGCAGCGACCTCTATCCACCGTTTGTGTATACCGACGAGTACGGCGATATCGTTGGCCTGGATGTCGAGATATTGACCGAGGCTTTGGCCCGCATTGGTTACAAGCCAAAATACCAGCTGATCGACTGGGAAAAGAAGAAAGAGCTGCTGGCGAGCGGCGAGCTCGATTGCGTCATGGGTAGCTTTAGTATGACGGGTCGCGAAAACGAGTATCGTTGGGCCGGCCCGTACCTTGCGAGCCGCCAGGTAGTCGCGGTCGATCCCCAGAGCGATATCTACACGCTTGCCGATCTTGAGGACAAGGTCGTGGCCGTTCAGTCCACCACCAAGCCCGAGGACATTTTGCTCAATCGTACAAATGAAAACGTTCCGCAGATCAAGGAACTCTACAGCTTTTCGGACCGCTCAAACCTGAACCCGGCGCTCGTCGAGGGCCTGGTCGACGCCATCGCCGCGCATGAGTCCTCGCTGCTCACCTACGAAAAAGACTATGGTGTGACGTATCGCATTTTGGATGAGCCACTGCTAGAGGTCGGTTTGGGTACCGCTTTCGATCTAAGCGATACGCGCGGCATCGACGCTAAGCTCACCCATGCCTACCAGGAAATGCTAGCCGACGGCACCATGGAACGCCTGGTGTCAAAGTACTTTGATGACCCTTCGCCATTTTTGAATATGGAGGGCCTGTCATGATCGATGCGCCCGACCACGCCGCAGAGGAGCGGGACAATCGTTCGGCAGGGGCATGGCTCCTTGTCATCCTGCTGGGGATAGCGCTCTCGATTGTTGCCGGCATGATGAGCTACGGTTACACGACGGCCCAAGCCGAGCAGCGCTTTGCCGACGTTGTCGATTACGTGGCGACGCAGAGCCTTTCCTACGATGCGTTCAATAGCGCCTATGCGACCAAAAACCTGATTCGCGTTATGGAGATTGCCGGAGAGGCAGCGCGCGATATGGAGCGCGACGGCTCGGTGGATAACGCCACGCTGGAGCAATATGCCGACCAGTTCAACGTGAGCGCACTGATCGTGACGGACGCATCGGGCAATTTGGTGTCCGAGTCCTCGACGGATGGCGTGGGCTACGAGTCGCTTGCTACGTATCTCAAGGAAGCGCCTGTGCTGGATGTGGCAGCCCATCCGCTTAAGTCCTATACCGCCCGCATTACGCTTTCGGATGATTCGGTTGCAGACATTGGTTGCGTGACGCGGCAAGATGGCGAGGGTATCGTTATCGCGGTAAGGCATCAGAGCGCGAAGGCGGTTGCAAGCAATACACTCAAACTGCAGAGTTTGCTCGAAGGCTATGAAACCATCGATAGCGGCAATATCGTGATCGAAAGCGACGGCAAGGTCGTTGCGACCAATGCCGTTGAACCCACTGTATTGGGCGTATTCGATCTGCCTGCGACGGACGTCTTCATTGTCGACGGTATTAAGGATCGATGCCTGGCCGGTAAGGTCAAATTGATTAACGCCGACGGCGAGTGGTATTTGGGCACATTTGGAAAAGCGCACAAATTCTATGTGTACACCTATGCTCCGGCGCGGCGCTACTTTGAGGTCGTCGCGGCTGTTGCTGCCGGCGTGCTGGCGCTCTACAGCGGTGTTGTAGCCGTTGTTGTGATGGTGCGTCGCCGCGCTGATCGTCGGCGTTTGACGGACTTGCTGCAGCAGGAGCGCGACTATGGCGACAAGCTGGCAAAGGCGGCGCGTGAGGCCTCGTCTGCCAACTCGGCAAAGACGGAGTTTCTGCGTCGCATGAGCCACGATCTGCGCACGCCCATCAACGGCATTCGCGGCATGGTCGAGGTTGGCGATGCCAATGCGGACGATCTGCAAAAGCAGACTGAGTGCCGCTCAAAAATCTGGACGGCATCGGGACTGCTGCTCGACCTTGCCAACGAGGCGCTCGATATGAGTCGCCTGGAGAGCGGGCAGGTCGACCTGAACCTCGTGCCCATAAATTTGGTGGCCCTCAACTGTGAAGTGCGCGATATTCTGGAGCGCCAGGCCGAGGAGCGTCTGGTGACAATTATCTCCGACCAGCAGACGCTTAATCATCCCTATGCGCGGCTGAGCGTGACGCACCTCAAGCGTTTGTTGCTCAATATTGCCGGCAATGCCGTCAAGTACAACCGCCAGGGCGGCTATGTCCGCCTGGTGTGCCGCGAGGTGGAGCCAGCGGATGGCGTCCCCGTCTATGAATACACGATCGCCGACAACGGTATTGGCATGAGCGAGGAGTTCCAAAAGCACCTCTACGAGCCGTTTTGCCGCGAGGAGCAGCAGGTGGAAGGCGCTTCGTCGGGAACTGGCCTGGGCGCGCCTATCGCAAAACAGCTGGTCGAGCTTATGGGCGGAACCATGAGCTTTACGAGTGTCTTGGGGCAGGGGACGACGTTTACCATTCGCCTGCCGTTCGAGAAGTGCGACCGCTCCGAGATTCCTCAGGCAGCTCCCGCGGATGCGGGAGACGGCGATGCGCTCCAGGGCTTGCGCGTTTTGCTCGTAGAGGATAACGATCTGAATGCCGAGATCGCGCAGTTTACGCTCAGCCGTGCCGGTGCCATCGTGACGCATGCTAAGGATGGTGAGTCTGCCGTCGAGATGTTTACCGCGAGCGCACCGCACGAGTACGACGTGGTGTTGATGGACATCATGATGCCTGGCATCGATGGCCTTGAGGCCACGCGTCGAATTCGAGCACTCGATCGCGAGGATGCCGCGACCACGCCGATTATCGCCGTGAGTGCCAACGCCTTTGCCGACGACCGCAGACTTTCGCGTGAGGCGGGCATGAACGCGCACCTGAGCAAACCTGTGAGCTCGCAAGAGCTCGTCGAGGCGCTAGCGCACATCGCCGCCGACGCTTCATAAGCATATGGCCCGGTTCCAAGGTGGGCTGGAACCGGGCCATATTACTATTGATGAGACCTGCTGAGGGGCTTACTTTTCCTGAATCTGCTTGCCGCAAAGATGCTCAATCGTAATCTCGTAGAGCTGGACGCCCTTAATGTCCTTGGCGATTTCCTCTTCGACTTCCTCGGCAGAAGGGTAGTACTTAAGGGCGAGCTGGCGGACTTTATCCTCGATAAACGCGGGGGTGTCATTCGCCAGGCGACAACGGCCAAAGACGACGGTGCTCATAACGTAGGGAGCCCAGTCACCGTCCTGGTACCACTCGTTGCCATATACGGTAAAGCAGACCTTGTCATCGCGCTTGAGTGCGTCGACCTTGTGGCCGGCTTTGGCGCCATGGAAATAGATCTTGTCGTGCTCGGCGTCAAAGAAGTAGTTGACGGGAATGGCGTACGGGTAGCCATCGTCGCCGTTGACGGCAAAGACGCCGCGCTTGCAGGTAGCGAGCAGTTTGCGCGCTTCCTCGTCAGTGATGGCGCGTTTCTTTCGACGTAAGGGTCTAAACATCGTTGGCTTCCTTTCTGGTCGTGCGTGGTGGTTGAGCACAAACTATAGCGAAACGGATCCGTTTTTCTTGATGCGGGCGAGTATGTTTTT
This sequence comes from Collinsella sp., assembly GCA_031295725.1. Taxonomy (GTDB): domain Bacteria; phylum Actinomycetota; class Coriobacteriia; order Coriobacteriales; family Coriobacteriaceae; genus Collinsella. The sequence continues at coordinate 9,564 of JAUMNV010000037.1, read as the reverse complement.
GAGCTTGTTAAAGTCGAGCGGTTTGGATAGATGGGCGTTCATGCCGGCGTCGTGTGCCGCCTTGGCGTCCTCGGCAAAGGCATTGGCGGTGAGCGCGATGATGGGGATATCGGCTGCATCGACCTTCTCGCTCAGGCGAATCGCGCGGGTTGCCTCGTAACCGTCCATGTCCGGCATCATAATGTCCATCAGGATCGCATCGAAGCTGCCGGCGGGATGCGATAGGTACAGATCGACGACTTCGTTGCCGTTGGCGGCGCGGGTGACCACGACGCCCTCGGATTCTAGCAGCGCCTGGGCAATCTCGGCATTCAATTCGTTGTCTTCGGCGAGCAGTACGTTCATGTCGGCGAGCGAGCAGTCGAGCGCCCCCTCGACCGTATTCGCCCGCGCCTGGGGGTTCTTGTCGATATCGAGCGGAATCTCCACGTAGAACGAGGTGCCCGCATGGAGCTCGCTGGTGACTTCGATGGTGCCGCCCATTAGTTCAATAAGCGACTTGACGATTGGCATGCCCATGCCGGTTCCTTGGAACTTGCTACGTGCATCGTTACCTTCTTGGGCAAACGGCTCATAGATATGCTTTAAAAACTTGGAAGTCATGCCAATGCCGGTATCCGAAACGCTAAAGCAAAAGAGCGCGCGCCCGTTATCGAGTGGCTTGGTCTTTGAGCTAAAGGTGACGGAGCCGCCGTGCCTGTTGTACTTAATGCTGTTGTCTAACAGGTTGATCATGATCTGTCGGATATGGGTGGGACTGCCGACCATGTATGGCCCCGTGGTGTATGGCAGACTATTGTCCTGCATGGTGATGCCGTTATCGGATGCGCGGAGCTTGCACAGAACCAGCGTATCGTCACAGAGCTCTTTGAGGTTAAAAGGCGCATGTTCCAGTGTTATCTTGCGGTCTTCGATTTTGCCCATCTCGAGGATGTCGTTAATCAGCGAGAGCAGGTGATTGGCGGCAACACGAGCCTTGGCGCGGCTTTCGCGGGCGACCTGGATATCGCCTTCCTTCAATTCCTCGATATCGATAAGGCCCAGGATGCCGTTGAGCGGCGTACGGATGTCGTGGCTCATGCGCGTGAGGAATGCCGTCTTAGCGGCGTTGGCGGCGTCGGCTTTTTCGCGCTCGGTTCGAGCGCGCACGAGCGCCCAGATGAGCAGGACGATGCTGACCGACAACATACCGATGAGGGTGGAGGCAACGGCGGTGCGGTTGCGATAAAGGAATTGAAGCGTGTTGGATTCCTGGGCCGTGTACGACGTAGAGGAGTAATTGCTTGCGGAGAGCGATTCTCCGGCATTGATGATGCCCTTGTTGATGATTCCCAGCAGCTCGGGCTTTCCGCGCGAAATCCAGCACGAGAGCTCACAGGTGTCAGGGAGCTCGACCGTCTCGCAGTCCTCGAGATCATAACGATCGCCGAGGGTTTTTACGCGTGAACTGGGAGCGACGACGCAGCGCGCCGTTCCCCTCCTGAGGGCGTCGAACGCTTCATCGTCGGATCGGTATTCGGTCACGGTCGCTGTGGGGAACAGACTTTCAAGTACGTTTCGGTTGATAAACGATGATTTGGTACAGGCGATGTTCTGAAGATCTTTGTTCAGGTTGCTTCCGCTGTGGATGGCGGTGAGGGATATGGTCCCCAACGATACCGACTGCACAACGCCTGATTGCTCGGCAAACCAGTAATCTCGGTATACCGGCAGCGCGACGTCTATGCTTCCCTTTGACAGGGCCTTTGACATCATCTTGTAGCTATCAAAGGCGACGGTTTCGACCGTAATGCCAAATTTATCGTGCAGCGTCGTCGCAAGCGATGCGAGCGAGCCTTCCATTTTGCCGTCTTCGTCTTCGTTGCAGTAGGGGAGTTTGCCCGTAATGTAGCCGAGCGTGATGGTGTTGTTGTTCGCCTTGAGCCAGGCGCGCTCATCGCCGGTGAGCGAGGATGATCCGCTGTTTTGCGCTGAATAGTTCGATTTGACCTCGTCGTTATAGCGGGGGTTGACGCGGTTGATTGCCGCCATTGCGGAGTTGATGTTGTCCATCAGGTCGGGGCGGCTTTTGGGAACGGCAAAGTAGTAGTCGCTCGAACCGACGTAGAACATGGGCGACGCCTCGGGCGACGAAATGGTGTCGTTCATGATGATGGCGTCGACCTCGCCGTTTGCGAGCGCGTCAAAGAGAACGGAGCCTCCGTCATACTCCCTGTATGTGCAGGCGATTCCCTCGTTGGCGAGCCACTGCTGGCCGACGATGGTTTGCATAACACCGGAGTTGTAACCGATGGTGAGACCCTGGAGTGCTTGAGGGTCACCCTTGGCCAGGTCGTCACGGTCGGGCCTGGCGTAGATGTAGTAGCGCTCGGTGCCCTCGGGGTTCGAGGAAAAGAGCAGCTTTTGGGCGCGTTCCTCGGAGTAGGAGATGTTGGGCATGAGGTCGATCTCGCCTGCCTCGAGCATGTCCATAAGCTCGGTGAAGGTGCCGGAGACGTATTCGTACCGCCAGCCGGGCGTGTAGTACGACAGGGTCTGGAGGTACTCGTAACCCCATCCCGAGAGACGCTCGCCGGGGGTGCCGTTCTGGAAGCCCTCGTTGTTGACGAGCCAGCCGACGCGGACCGTCTTGACTGGCTGACTAGAGTCATCGGCAAAAGCCTGGACAGGCGCGATGGAACTCAGTGCGGCAAGCGCGGCAAACACAATGGCCAGGGCGCGACATATAACTGAACGAAGGACAGTGGCAGCTCTCACATGCAATCCTAACGAATCGAGACAATACCGCATAAGGATACCAGCTCAGCCTGCCCAGTCGGCAGCAGCACCGCTAAACGGTCCCGCCCGGCAGTCATCGGGGACGTTCTTAAACGACTAGTCATTGGGGACGTTCTTGTTTGACTAGTCATTTAAGAACGTCCCCAATGACTAGTTCCGTTTGCTGGGGAGGCGTGGGACAATACCGAGCGAACGTGATTGGTTGTCCGTGGAAGGGGTCGCGATGAAAAAGCTCAGGACGCTTGCCGATGTGTTGCGACAGGCTGGCTTTGCACGCATTACGGGCCTGTTTCTTATTTTCTATCTGCTTTGCTCGACGGCTGTCTGGCTGTCCGAGCCAACGACCCTTACGTTTGGCGATGGCCTGTGGTTTAGCTTTGAGACGGTCTCGACGATCGGCTTTGGCGACATTCCGGCCGAGACACCGGTTGCCCGCGCCATTACCGTCATTCTGAGCATCATCAGCATCTTCTACATCGCCATGCTCACGGGCGTGGCGGTGAACTACTGCAATACGCTTATCAAGATGCGCCAAAAGGACACCATGGCGCGCTTTATGGATGATCTGGAGCATTTGGAAGAGCTCGATCGCGACCAGCTCGCCGATCTGTCGCGCCGTGTGCGCGAGTATCGTCGACGCCAGCGCTAAGACGAACGTCGTGCGCCACAACGAGGGGGACCAAACATGAACATCACCGTCTACCTGGGCGCGAGCGTCGGCAACGACCCGGCGTTTCTGCCCGCAGTGCAGGAGCTGGGCAATTGGATTGGCGCCAACGGACACGCGCTCGTATACGGCGGGTCCAAATCGGGACTGATGGGCGCGCTCGCCGATAGCGTACTCGAGGCAGGCGGACATGTGACGGGTGTGGAGCCGAGCTTTTTTATCGAGGCAGAGTTTCAACACGACGGAATCGACGACCTTATCGTGACGAGCGATATGGCCGAGCGCAAAGCCAAGATGATCGAGCTCGGCGATGCGTTCATCGCATTTCCGGGCGGCACGGGCACGCTCGAGGAGATTGCCGAGGTTATGTCCGCGGTGTCGTTGGGGCACCTGAGCTCTCCGTGCATCCTGTATAACCTGGACGGTTACTACAACGACCTCAAGGCGTTGCTCGGGCACATGATTGATAAGGGGCTTTCGAGCCCGAGGCGCCAGCACGGCATCTACTTTGCCGACGATTTGCGCGAGATTGCCTCGATTATCAACGGATAAGTCTTGAGCCTGCCCCACTATGGCTCCCAATGGTGCCGTTTGCGGCGCAGGTGGTTGGCTCGTTCGGGCAACGCTCGCTCTACAATAAAACGTATCTATGTCGACTTTGACCGCGGGAGGACCCGATGGATAACCTTGCCAAACCCACGAACCGAGCGCTGTTTTTGGTCAGCGTTGCCATGACCGGTGCACTCGCGGGTGCCGCAGTCTGGCTGTTCTTTTTTGCGATGGAGCACGGTATCGACTATCTATGGACCGAGATTCCGCACGCGCTGGGCGTCGCTTCGCCCGAGCTTGCCAGCGGCCCGTTTGGCTTTCTGCCGTACCCGTTTTTTGTCTGCCTGCTGGGCGGCCTGTTAATCGGTCTGTACGAAAAGATGACAGGCACCAAGACCGATGACCTCAACCAGGTGATGGCTAAGGTTAAGCAAGACGGGCGCTACCCGTACGACAACCTGGGCAAGCTTTCGCTCGCGGCATTGCTGCCGCTGCTGTTTGGCGGAAGCATTGGACCGGAGGCCGGCCTGACCGGCGTTATCGCCGGTCTGTGCAGCTGGGTCGGCGACCGCATGCGTCGCTTTGGCGCCGAGTTTAGGGAGCTCACACTGCTGGGCACCCAGGCTGCCCTGACGGCGCTCTTTACCGCGCCCGTCTTTGGCTTTGTGGCGCCGCTTGCCGGTAGCACCGACGGCCAGGGTGAAGACGCCGACGATGAGTCCGCGTCCGGCGAGATCACCATCAAGCTGCCCAAGGCGCAAAAGACGGTGGTCTACGGTATTGCGATTGCCGGCGGTCTGGGCACCTACCTGCTGCTTGGACAGCTTGTGGGCGGCGGCATGGGCATGCCCAGGTTCGAGTCCGCCGAGGTGGGCAACCTAGAGCTTACCTGGCTCGTCCCTCTGTCGTTGATCGGCACCGTCTGCGGCTGGCTGTACTTTGTCTCTGAGCATGCAAGCGAGGCACTGTCCCATGCAATAGGGGAGCGTCCTGTCGTCAAGGCCATGCTGGCCGGTCTGGCACTCGCCATCTGTGGCACGGTCCTGCCCTATACCATGTTTGCCGGCGAGACCCAGGCCGACGTGCTCATGGAAACCTATCTGACCATTCCCGCTGGCGTGCTTATCGCGACCGGTCTTGTTAAGGCCATGCTGACGCCCGCCCTCATCAACCTTGGTTGGCGCGGCGGTCACTTCTTCCCGGTTATCTTCTCGGGCGTAAGCCTGGGCTATGGCCTTGCCATCCTCACCGGCGCAGATCCGGTCTTTTGCGTCGCCGTCTGCACGGCATCGACGATGGGTGCGGTCATGCGTCAGCCGGTCATGGTCGTGGGCCTGCTGCTCATGTGCTTCCCACTCAAGGGTATCGTCTGCATGATCATCGCGGCCGTCATCGCCGCCGGCATTCCACTGCCCAAGCCGCTGCGCAAGTAGTACAGTGGCGCACGCCGGGGACATGCCCTTTGCCACGGATTTGCGGGGAGGGGCGGCGATCGCGTCCTTCGCGGATTGAGACTCGTGTGGCTACAGATCGCGTACTCGATAAACCTTGGTGCTGACGGTGCAGCTGATTGCGCATAGTGCGAGCGCCAGTACGGCAATTCCTGCACACAGACAGCCAAGGATGGCAGGATCGGGATTCGCCCCGGCAATCGACATAAGCCAGTTGCTGATGGGGTTGGAGGAGCTCAGCGCTGCCATGGTAAGGCATCCGAGTAGGGCAAACAGGCCAACGGATAGGCGCAGTGCCTCCATGTGTCCAAATCGGAAGAACAGCGGCTGTGCCAAGAACACCATCATGAGGGAGATGAGCATCGATGCTGCCGAGGCGATTGCGATTTCAAAGACCGTCTGTCCCGTTGAAGGAATGCCCGCGCTGTTGAAGAGCGGGATGGAGGCGATGCTCAAAAGCGTAGCTGCACATGCCATGACGGCGGAGAAGACAATAATGCACAGGTAGCGTGCGCAAATAATGTCTTTGCGCGTGAGAGGCAGCGTTGCCCGATAACGCTCCCATCCGTTTTGATTGTCGAAGCCGGCCAGCGAGCTCATGACCATGATGGGCGACATGGCGCTGACCGCGCAGGCGCCGGCGCTCATGCCGGAATCGCCATCCGACGCGTTGACAAGGGTTAGCACGACGAAGATGAACAGGCCGACGCCCGCGATGCTCGGGGTGAGCGTGCGAACGATGGCAAGCTCGGACATAATGGCGCGTTTCATTTCAAAGCCCCTTTCAGCATGAGGCGAAGATAGTCATCAATGGTTGCCCGGTCGCAGGGAATCTCGGGAAAGGCCTCGAGCGTTTCGCGACGGTTGGGCACGAGCACGTCCACGCTATAGGCGTGGTGGACGGCACGGGCGCCTTCGACGCAAGTCATAAGCTCGGCAGCCTGTGCTTGGGTACAGTGGGCGATGCCGGCGCGGTCGGTAATGTCCTCGCGCGGCAGGTCAAAAATAATCGCGCCATTATCGATGCAGATGACGCGATCAGCGGTGCGATCGAGGTCGGACGTAATGTGGCTCGAGAGCAGCACGCTGTGCTGGCCGTCGGCGACAAAGGCAAGCAGCTCATCAAGCAGTTCTTCGCGTGCCATGGGATCGAGGCCCGCGGTGGCTTCGTCCAAAACGAGCAGCTTGGCATTGTGGCTGAGTGCACAGGCAAGCTGCAGTTTCATGCCCATGCCGCGGGAGAGGTCCTTGACCTTTGTCTTGGGATCGAGGCCAAATCGGTTGATGAATCCGGCGAACGTTTCGCGGTCCCACGTGGGGTACGCCGGGCCTACGAGCGACTCGACCTGGCCCACCTTGAGCGTGGAGGGGAAGGGGCACGTGTCCAGGACAAGACCGACGCGGAAGCGTAGATGGCGCTGCGTTTCATCGGGCGCGTCGGCGCCACAGCGCTGCCCAAACAGGCGTACCTCGCCGGCATCGAGCTTGATAAGCCCGAGCGCGGCGCGAATGGTCGTTGTCTTGCCGGCACCGTTAGCGCCCACAAAGCCAACAATCTGGCCGGGCTCCACGGCGAGCGTGACATCACGCAGCGAAAAACGGTCGCTCACGCGGCGTGAGACACCTTTGAGTTCTAACAAGTTTTGCATGGTATAGCCTTTCTTGCAGATGGCTACTGCATGGTTTCGGGGGCTACCAGGTCGAGCATCTCGTGCAGTTTGTCGCGCGTGACGCCCAGGGCTTCGGCTTGTTCTGCCGCCTGCGTAAGCAGCTCTTCGATATGGCAGAGCTGGTTTTCGCGCAAGAGCTCTTGGTTGCCCTCGGCGACAAAACAGCCCTTGCCCTGCACGGTGCAGATAAACCCGAGCTGCTCCAGATCGGCGTAGGCGCGCTTGGTGGTGATGACGCTCACGCCCAGGTCGCTCGCGAGTGCGCGGATGCTGGGGAGTTTGGCTCCCGCGGCGAGCGTGCCCGAAAGGATTTGAGCTTTGACCTGCGAGGATATCTGCTCGTAGATGGGCTTGTCGCTCGAATTGGATAGGATAATGTCCACAGCGGCTCCTTAGCTGTTGGGCTACACGTGTATATAACCGGTAAGCACAGTATATATACACTATGCACAGTTATGCAAGAGGCAAATACGGATTAAGCCGGCTACCCAGACCCCAACTGATGAATTTGTCCTGATAGGTGCCCTATGGCGAGGTTTCACGGCTACAATAGGGCAGTTACATCGACGTAATGCATATAGAACGCAAGAAAGGATCCGCATGGCAAGCCTGTCGGATGAAATCTCGTCGCGCCGCACATTCGCGATCATCAGCCACCCGGACGCCGGTAAGACCACGCTTACCGAGAAGCTGCTGCTCTATACCGGCAGCATCCAGACCGCCGGTTCGGTCAAGGGCAAGAGCTCGGCCAAGCACGCCGTCTCGGACTGGATGGACATCGAGAAGGAGCGCGGTATTTCCGTTACCTCCTCGGTGCTGCAGTTCACCTACAACGGCGCCTGCGTCAACATCCTCGATACCCCCGGTCACCAGGACTTCTCGGAGGATACCTACCGTACACTTATGGCCGCCGACGCCGCGGTCATGGTCATCGATGGCGCTAAGGGCGTCGAGGCCCAGACCAAAAAGCTCTTTAAGGTCTGCACGCTGCGCCACATTCCCATCTTTACCTTTGTGAACAAGCTCGACCACGAGGCTCGCGACCCGTTTGAGCTCATGGAAGAGATCGAGAATGTCCTGGGCATCAATACGTATCCCATGAACTGGCCGATCGGCAGCGGCCGCAACTTCCGCGGCGTGTTCGATCGTCAGACTCGTCGCGTCATTGCCTTTGAGGGCGACGGCCACGCCAACGCCACCAAGAAGGTCGCCGAGGTCGAGGCCGAGCTGGGCGATCCTTCCATGGATGAGCTCATCGGCGAGGAGAACCATAAGAACCTGATGGACGACATCGAGCTGCTCGATGGTGCCGGCGACGAGCTCGACTTGGATGCCGTGGCCTGCGGCAAGCTGAGCCCGGCGTTCTTTGGCTCGGCGCTCACCAACTTTGGCGTGGAGCCCTTCCTCAAGGAGTTCCTGCGTCTGGCCCCGACGCCGCGCGCCTATACCGATACGCTCACCAGCGAACCGGTCGATCCCTGCCGCGACGACTTTAGCGGCTTTGTGTTTAAGATCCAGGCCAACATGGACAAGAATCACCGCGACCGCATCGCCTTTGTGCGCATTTGCTCGGGCAAGTTCGAGCGCGGCATGGATGCCTTCCACGTGCAGGGCAACCGCAAGCTCAAGCTTGCCACCGGTACGTCGATGATGGCCGATGACCGCGCGATTGTTGACGAGGCGTACGCGGGCGATATCGTAGGCCTCTTCGACCCGGGTATCTTTAGCATCGGCGACACCGTGTGCTCCGGCAAGCGCCACGTGCAGTATCCGCAGATCCCGACGTTTGCCCCCGAGATGTTCGCTCGCATTACGCAGGTCGACACGCTCAAGCGCAAGCAGTTCGTCAAGGGTATGGAGGAGCTTGCCCAGGAGGGTGCCATCCAGATCTTCCGCGAGCTGGGTGCCGGCATGGAGAGCGTCATCGTGGGCGTGGTCGGCGTGCTGCAGTTTGAGGTGCTCGAGCGCCGCCTCAAGGCCGAGTACCGTGTTGAGGTTCGTCGCCAGCCGCTGCCCTATACGGACATCCGCTGGATCCAGAACGACCCCGACACTATCGATATCCCGGGCCTTTCGCTCACGCGCGACACGCTGCGTGTCGAGGACATGCGCGGCGGTAAGCTGCTGCTGTTCACGAGCCCGTGGAACGTGGATTGGGCAACTGACCACAACCCCGACCTTATCCTGTCGGAGTTTGGCAACGTAGCGTTTTAGCGCATCGGCGCGGTGGCCCTGCGGGGCTGCCGCGCCGGTTGCTTGCCTGATGCCGTGTGAGCGGCTATCATACCCACCGTCGTCTTAAGACCGAGGCGTCCGAGCAGTTCGGGTCCGATATCCTGCTCGTTAAACCTAAAACCAAAGGAGTACATAATGATCAAGAAGGTCATGGAGGACTATAAGGTCCTGTTGCGGAGCATTCCCGCGGCAACGGTTTCGCTGTTTTTCGTGA
>JAUMNV010000002.1 GCA_031295725.1 Collinsella sp. | reverse complement strand
TGCAGCGAGTTGGGGTTGACGCCGGCAAGCTCGCTGTCGTCGTACTCGCGCTGCGCAAGGAGCGCCTCGGCGCGCATGGGCGTCGAGGCGGCATAGTCAAGATTCACGGGTATGCGGTTTTGACCTGCGGTCATAAGGGTTTATGCCTCCTGTGCGGCCTCGTTGCCCAGCTTCTGCAGCAGCGCAACCTCGGCAGCGGGATCTTCGGACTTAAATACGGCGGAGCCGGCCACCAGAACATCGGCACCGGCCTTAACGACCTCGGCGATGTTTTTGGAAGAGATGCCGCCGTCGACCTCGATGAGGGGCGAAACGCCGTGGCGCTCACACATGGCCTTGAGCTCGTGCAGTTTGGCGATGGTGCCGGGGATAAAGCTCTGGCCGCCAAAGCCGGGGTTCACGCTCATGAGCAGCACCATGTCAACAATGTCGATGATGCTATCGAGCACGCAGACGGGCGTGGCGGGGTTGAGCACCACACCGGCCTTGACGCCGCGCTGCTGCAGATGCGTGAGCGTGCGGTGCAGGTGCGTGGAAGCCTCGTAGTGCACGGTGATCATGTCGGCACCGGCGTCGGCGTACCAATCAACGGTCTCGTCGGGGTTCGACACCATCAGGTGCGCGTCGACCGGTACATCGGTGGAGCGCTTGACGGCCTTGAGGATGTCGACGCCAAAGGTGAGGTTGCCGGTAAAGTGACCGTCCATAACGTCGAAGTGCACGTAGTCGGCACCGGCGATCTTGTCGAGCTCGCCCTTGAGGTTGGCCATGTCGGCCGAAAGGATGGACGGAGCGATTTTGATGGAACCCATGGTAGAAGCCTTTCTGCGCTAGTCGGTGAGTCCGTAGAACTCTTGAGAAGGGACGCGTTCGGTAAGAATCTCGAGCGCCCTATCCAAAGTAACACCGTTGTAGAGCGTTTGCTCCACGGCAAAGGTGAGCGGAATGTCTACGCCCAGTGAACGGGCAAGCTCGCTCACGCTGCGGGCCGCGACGGCGCCCTCGACAACCATATGCGTGCGCGTCTGATACTCGTCGAGCGACACGCCGTGGGCAAACTCGTAGCCAAAGGTGCGGTTGCGCGAATGCTCCGAGGTGCAGGTGGCAATGAGGTCACCCATGCCGGCAAGTCCCATGCAGGTCATAGCTTGACCGCCGCGGGCATGCACCAGACGGCTAATCTCGGCCAGGCCGCGCGTCATGATGAGGGCGAGCGTGTTGTCGCCGGCACCGGTGCCGGCGGAGATGCCGCACACGATGGCGATGACATTTTTCATGGCGCCGCAAACCTCGACACCGGTCATGTCTTGCGACAGATAGATGCGGAAGGCCGTGGACAGGAGCAGGTCCTTAAAGGTCTCCCCTATCTGCGGATCTTTGCTGGCGATGACGGCGGCAGAAAGCCCGCCGCGGCAGATCTCCTCGGCATGGTTGGGGCCCGAGAGCGCCGCCACGCGCGCCTCGTTGCCGATCTCGCTGGCGATGACCTCGCTCATGAGCAGGCCGGATTCGGGCTCAATGCCCTTGGTGAGGCAGAGCACCGGGGTATTGGCTGCGATAAAGGGCGCGGCCTGGTGGCACACGCTGCGAAGGTGCGTCGAAGGAACGGCGAAGATGATGGCCTCGGCGCCGTCGAGCGCCTGTACCAGGTCCGTGGTGGCGACGACGTTGCCGGGCAGCTCGTAGCCCACCAAATACCGGGGGTTGCGGTGCTCGCCATTGATGCCGGCGGCCGTCTGCTCGCTGTGGGCCCACATGGTCACGCGCTCGGCCCGCGCGGCGGCAAGGCCCGCGACGGCGGTTCCCCAGGAGCCGGAGCCAATCAGCGCAACATTCATGACTCTCTCCTACTTATCGTCGGGCTCGGTGACGCGCTTGGTAAACGAGAGCTTGGACTCCTTACCCGTCATGAGCTTTTTGATGTTCGCACGATGGGCCCACACCACAGTAATGCCGATCAGCGCCATGCAAAACTTAAGTCCGAGGCTGCTGTACGGAAAGACCGCGCAGGCAGCGATGGGAAGACCGATGGCCGTGGCAAGCGAGCCCACCGACACAAACTTAGTGATGGCGACGGCCACGATAAACATGCCCAACAGCGAAAGTCCGATGGGCCAGTACCAGGCGAGGATGACGCCCAGACCAACTGCGATGCCCTTGCCGCCATGGAAGTTGAGGTAGGGCGAGAAGATATGGCCCCACACGGCTGCCAGGCAGATGACGCCGAGCATCCAGTCGCCGGCGGCACCGGGGGCCATAATGCTCACGGGGAAGCCATAGCCCAAGTCGGCAATGAGCGGACGCGCGATAAGGACGCAGATGGCGCCCTTAAGGCAGTCGAGCAGCAGCGTGAGCGCAGCCACCTTGGGGCCGGCCACGCGCAGGGCGTTGGTGGTGCCGATGTTGCCGGAGCCCGCCTTACGAATGTCCGTGTGGTTGAACACGCGGCCCAGGATCAGACCAAACGGAATCGCCCCGATAAAGAACGAGACCACGGCGCAGATGGCGGTCAGAAGAATCGGATTATGCATCCTTTTGCTCCTTCTTCCTAAAGAAGAGTCGAATGGGCGTGCCGGCAAAGTCGAAGGTCGAGCGCATGCGGTTCTCTACGTATCGCTGGTAGGTGTCGTTGACCAGGTCGCTGTGGTTGACGAAGAACGTGAACGTCGGCGGGTTGACGCCCGTCTGGGTCACATAGTGCATACGCAGGCGGCGCTTGCCGTCCACCACGGTATGACCGAACTCGCGCAGGTCGGTGAGGAACGTGTTGAGGCGTGAGGTGCTGATCTTCTGCGAGCGCGTCTTCTCGGCGGCGTCGACCATCGCCCAGATCTTCTCGACGCTACGGCCGGTCAGGGCCGAGATGCGCAGGTACTGAGCCCAGGGAGCCATGACGCCCAGACGGCGGTCGATGGTCTCCATGCAGGCCTCGCGCTTGCGGTCGTCGTCGAGCAGATCCCACTTGTTGAGCAGTACCACGATGGCGCAGCCGCGCTCGATGGCCAAGCCCATGACCTTCTGGTCCTGCTCGGTGACGCCCACGGAGGCATCGACGACGAGCAGCGCCACGTCGGCGCGGTCGATGGCACGCAGGCCGCGGACCATGGAGTAGTACTCGATGTTCTCGTACACGGTGCTCTTCTTACGGATGCCCGCGGTGTCGACCATGCGGTAGTGCTTGCCGTTGCGCTCCACGACGGTGTCGATGGCGTCGCGCGTGGTGCCGGCAATGTTGGACACGATGGAGCGGTCGGCGCCCAGGATGCGGTTGAACAGCGAGGACTTACCGGCGTTGGGGCGGCCGATGATGGCGACGTTCAGCGCGTCGGGGAACTCATCGGCGACCTCGTCCTCTTCCTCCGGAAGCAGGGCCACGATATCGTCGAGCAGGTCGCCCGTGCCATGACCATGCAGGGCCGAGAGCGGCGTGGGCTCACCGATGCCGAGCGAATAGAACTCCCAGATGCTGTCGTTCTCGCGATCGGGGTTGTCGAGCTTGTTCACCAGCAGAAAGACCGGCTTGTCGCAGCGCTTGAGCATGCGAGCGACAGACTCGTCCTCCTCGGTGACGCCGGTGCGGCCGTCGACCACAAACAGGATGACGGCGGCTTCCTCGGCGGCGGCGAGGGCCTGGTCACGGATGGACGTGGCGAAGACGTCATCGCTCTTGAGCGGTTCGATGCCGCCCGTGTCGACGATGGTGAACTCGCGGCCGTTCCAATCGGCCGTGTGGTACGAGCGATCGCGCGTGACGCCGCGGGACTCGTGGACGATGGCGTCCGAGGTCTGGGCCAGGCGGTTAACGAGCGTGGACTTGCCCACGTTGGGGCGTCCGACGACGGCGACGATAGGTTTCATCTGCACTCCTTTAATGGGTAGGGTCAGTGGAAGTGTTAGAGTCGGCAGGCACAATGCCAAGGAAGTGCTCCAGGGTATCGAGCAGCTCATGCGGCATGGTCGACACCACATGAACCTCGGCGCCGCGACTGGTAAGGCTTGCGAGTAAATCGTCACGATGATACTCGTCAAGCGTCATGCCGTCAGCGTTGAACATGAGCTTAGGCACAAAGAGCATAACCCCCGAGAGGTCCTGCGGCAGCTGTTCCAGAATGTCGCAGGCGACGATGAGGCCGGTCACGTCCACGTTGCCGCCAAAGTAGCGATTCTTGATGGCCGTGACGGTGCCGGCGAGCCCCTGCGGCGATTCCACGAAACGTGCCACGGTGTCGCGTGCGCTGGCGCCCGAGAGGCACAGCAGGTGCTGGCTGCGAGCGGCGATGGCCTCGCGGACGCGGGCCAGTCGCTCGGCAGCGGCGGCAAGCACATCGTCCGTCTCGTCTAGGTATGAGCGGATCATGCCGATACCGTCGTAGTACTGCGGATAGCCGTCGTAAAAGTCCGCCTCGGGCGGATCGATGCCGGCGTCCAGGTAGAACTCGTCGCTCATCTGGAAGGTGTGGCGGCCAAAACGCTCGAAGGCGCGGTCCTGGTAGGGACGGATCATGGCAATGGTCTCGCGCGCCAGTTCGGGCTTGTCGCTGTATGACCAGCTAAAGCGGTTCTGATGCTTGGTAAAACCGAGCGGCACAATGCCCAGGCTTGTGATTTGCTCGTGCTCCTCGCAAAAGCGCAGGGTCTTTTCCAGCTCCTCGCCGTCGTTCATGCCGGGGCACAACACGATCTGCGCGTGAATCTCGATGCCGGCGGCC
>JAUMNV010000104.1 GCA_031295725.1 Collinsella sp. | reverse complement strand
CCATAATCTAGCAGCGCGTAATACCACGCGCGCGGCGTGTCGGCATCGTCTTGAGGCACGGCAAAGGGCGCGATCTCATCCGCCACCGCACCGGGGGCCGCCGGACAGGCGGCTTGAATCAGCGGCACCAGCTCGCGATCGGGAACAGCCGGCACATCGGGAAAGAAATGATGCAAAAAGACCGTGCGCACGTTGGTCTCTAGATACACACCCGGAAGATCAAACGCAAACGACCGGATACCCTGCGCCGTTGCCGGGCCAATACCAGGCAGAGCGACCAAGTCACGCGTCTCACGCGGAAACTCCCCGTCCCAGTCCTCTACAACGCGCTGAGCGGCCCCGTGAAGCGCCAGAGCGCGTCGGTTGTAGCCCATGCCCTGCCAAGCGTCCAAAACATCGGAAGGCGCGGCCTGGGCAAGCGCCTGCACAGTCGGAAAGCGATCGAGCCACACCGGCATGCGCGCCTCCACACGCGGCACCTGTGTTTGCTGCAGCATGACCTCAGAAAGCCAAATGATGTACGGATCGCGTGTGCGGCGCCACGGAAGGTCGCGATAACGCAGGACCCCTTCCGAACGAATCATCGAACGAAAGGGGTCCTGAATCATGGCTATGCTCCTTATGCGGCGCTATTCCTCCCGGTAAGCGCACGCGCAGGTGGCGTACTCGGGAAACGCTTCGCGGTCGGCGAACTTGGGATCGACGGCCGGGAACTGGCAGTGAGCGACGATGTCGCCGAGCGAAACGGAATCGAGGTAGTCGCGCATCAACGCCTGAGCTCCGGCCCACAGGGGATGATAGCAGCACGCGCCCATGCGCGCACAGTCACCATCGGGCGCGGTGCAGTCGTTCATAACCATAGGACCCTGAACGGCCTCGACGACCTGGCGGATAGTGACGTCGTCCGGACTGACCTTGAGACGCATGCCACCGTGGACGCCACGCAGGCTCTCCACAATACCGGCCTGGACCAAACCGTGCTGAATCGAGCGGGCAAACGAATACGGAACATTGACCTCTTCGGCAGCGGTGCGAACAGAAAGCAAACACTCCGGATCCTCAGCAAGCATCGCCAGCATTCGAAGGGCGTAATCAGTCTTCCTCGATATGTCCATTTTTCCCCTTTCAAGGAATACGAACAGCTCGAACGAGCTCCGGGGCCGAGCTTGTGTCGAGACGCTAAATGACCGCCAGGACATCCAAATGGTAAATCGGATATCCACTGAGTGCCGCGCTTGGAGCGAAATGCATCAGATGCGGCGCACAGTGCAATTTAGTATAACCTAACCCCCTGTCTCGTAGAACAGGTGTTGCGCAACAAAGCTGTTGTTCAGACAGATATACTCATTAGATTTTACTTGCGTTCCCGAAGGCGCGGGGGTTCTGGGCGAAGATGCACCAGGGCGATCGTTCTATCGAAACAAAGCGCATCAAACGCAAAAAGCCACGTCCGAAGACGTGGCTTTAATTGCGTTGGCGGGAAGTACGGGGCTCGAACCCGCGACCTCCGACGTGACAGGCCGGCGCTCTAACCAAACTGAGCTAACTCCCCAGGCAGTCGTTCGCGTTTGTTTCCGCTCGCGTGCGCTGCGGGGATTAGTATACACAGAAGTCTGTCCGCCGCGCAACAACTTTTTTGAAAAAGTTTTTCGGTCCCTCCGGGAGGGTCTCCGGGGCCGGCTGGCGCGGGTTGAGTTTGCTGCTCTACAGTCCTGCGCAAGACGGAAAGCACATTAAGTGCTTTCCTTTTCGTGCGGAACTCGCGCCAAACTCAACCCGCGCCAGCCGGCCCCGGAGCCCCTCCCTGCCGTCACTTGCTTCAAAGACTTTGTTCCTCGCCGCTTCCGCGGCTCGAGGTCCCCGTTCTCCTCGGCGGGGTTGTCTAAGATTGTTGTTGAACTTCGGCCTTTGGCTCAAAGAAAAACGGGAGATGCGATCTGCATCCCCCGTTTTTGTTGCACCTACTCTAGGTCAATAAATTTGATGCTCAGAATCTTGCCGTCCTTGACAAGCATTCTGGCCATGGTGGGGCCTCGGGTGCCTCTTGGATAGCTGGCACTGCCTGGGTTGAGGACCAGGCAGCGACCCACTTGGGCTTCTTTGGTTACGTGGGTGTGGCCGTTGATGGCTACGTCTACGGATCCCACCGGAAGGTCTTCGCGGTAGTGGGCTACGGCGAACTTGAGTCCTTCGTAGGTAAAGAGCGCAAGACGGTCTACATCGGGGCCGTAGTCGCGGTAGTAATCGTTGTTGCCCAGTACGGCCCGCACGGGGGCGATGGTGCATAGGTGCTCGTAGTCCATCTCTGACGTGAGGTCGCCGGCGTGGATAATCAGGTCTGCGCCCTCAAGCTCATCCAGGAGCGCAGGCGATAAATAGCCGTGGGTGTCCGAGATGATGTCGATACGCTTGGCGCTTGCACTGTTCATGGGATCCCTTCCGCAAAAAACGATTCGGCAGATACATACAAAAAGGCCCCACGCCTCCGCAGACGATAGGTCTACAGGGCTGCGGGGCCAGTGTGCTAGAGACTCAGGGCCTTCTTAAGCGGCACGACGCGGCGGCGCGAAACCGGCACGCGTTCGTCGACGCCCGTAATGCCCAGCTGGATGGCGCCCGAGGGCACCGTCTCCACATCCGTGACGCACGCCAAGTTGACGATATAGCGGCGGTGAACACGGAAGAAGCCAAAGTCGCAGAGCTTGGCCTCAAACTGCGCCAGCGAGGTCGTCGACAAAAAGCGATCATCGACGGTATAGATGCAGGAGTAATCGTCCTTGGCCATGATAAAGCGAATGTCGTCCACGGGAATGAGCACCTTGCGGCCGCCCTTTTCCACCGGGATACGCTCGATGGTCACCTTGCTGTCCGTAACCGGCTTGGTGCGTTGCATGACCTTCTCGATCGCGCGATCCAAGCGAGCTTCCTCGACCGGCTTCATCAGATAATCGACGGCATCCACGTCGAATGCCTCGACCGCATGGTCACTATACGCAGTCACAAACACGATCGCCGGCGGATTTTTGAGCTTATGCAGCGCCTCGGCAAGTTGCAGGCCCGAGGCACCGGGCATCGAGATATCGAGAAACACGACATCTACGCGACTTTCCATAAGCATCTCGATGGCGGAGCGGACGCTCGACGCCTCAGTGATCGTGCCGATCTTGCCCGTTTGCTCGAGCAGGAAGCGAAGCTCCGAGCGAGCCGGCGCCTCATCATCCACAATCATCGCACGCAGCATAGGGATAAAACCTTTCGTCAACTAACTACGCCGGGCATCCGTCGCATGACGTTGAGCCCGTAGCCTTTTATTTTACTCTTGAATGTCAAAGATGCTCTCTGACAAATCAAGATGAAGGAGCACTTTGGTGCCCTTGCCCGGCGCCGATTCGACACGCGTATAGGAGTGCGGCCCATAAAAGCGATGGATGCGCTCCGAAATATTGTGCATGGCCACACCGGCGCCGCCACCCTGGGGAGAGCTGGCGTCGGGACGGGCAGAACGCTCGTCAAACAGTCTGGCGGCGGTACCCTCATCCATGCCCACGCCATTATCGGCCACGGCAATCAAGATTGCATCCTCGCCGTCTTGGTGAACGGTCACGTCGATCCTCAGGGCGTCGTCATCGCCCATACCATGACGCACGGCGTTCTCGACAATCGGCTGGATCACGAACGCCGGCACCAGCGTATCTTCCACGTCCTCGGACACATCGAACGTCGCAAGCACGCGATCCTCGCCAAAGCGGGCCTTCTCAAAGGTAAGGTAGCGCTTGGTCTGTGCGACCTCGCGCGAGACCGGAATAAGCGATCCCGAGTTGTCGAGCGTGGCACGATAGAACGATGAGAACTCACGAAGCAGTTCGCGGGCCCGCAGCGGGTCGGTGCGCGTAAACGATGCAATGGTGTTCAGCGTGTTGAACAGGAAGTGCGGGTTAATCTGCGCCTGCAGCGCACGCACCTCGGCGCGCGCCGTGAGTTCCTTTTGCACCTCGAGCTCGTGGATGGCGAGCTGCGTGGACAAGATCTCGGCAAAGCCCGAGGCAAGCGCATACTGGGTACGGTCGACGGCGCGCGGGGTCTTGTAGTAGAACTTGAGCGTGCCGACGGTACGATCGCCCACCTTGATGGGGGCGATAATGCCGGCGGGGACTTGGTTGTGCGAGCCGTCCGAGCCCACGACATCCACCATACGGTTGAACGACTGCACGATGCCATGTTCGATAACGTAGCGTGTGGCAAGCGTGTGGATGGGAGTATCGGGCAGCAGTTTTTCCTCAAACTCGCCCGCGCAGGCAAGCACGTTGTCCTCGTCGGTGATGGCCACCGTCATGGCGCGCGTCTCGGGCAAAATGCGCCGGCACACCAAACGCGCCGACTCCTGCGTCAGACCGCCCTTAATGTCCTCGAGCATGGCCGAGGCCACCGAGAGCGTCTCCTCGGTGTACTGGGAGCGCACCGAATCGGGATTGAGCGTCAAAAAGATAAAGATGCACAGAAAGATGCACAGCAGCGCGCAGGCAATCACCGTGGCGATCGGCTCGATACCGGTCACCAAGGCAAAAATAAAGTACACCAGCACACAAATGGCGCAGGCAACGGCAATGATGCGAAAGATTGATATTGAACTATCGCGCTGGGCGCGGCGGTCGATCATTCGGCCCCCTCCAGGATACTGATCAGTTGTGCGTCACGCCAAAGCCCGTCCATGATCTTGGGCCAAAAGCTCTGGAAACGCAGGTAGCTTGCAGCGTTTTGGCGCGCATAGGCCTTTGCCTCGTCGATACCATGGCGCCAGATGCGCAGGTAGCCCTCATGCTCGCGGGTAAACACGCTGCGGACCATAGCGGTCTTGCGCACGCGGTCGTCGAGCTCGCGCGAAATCCACGGGCCCGGGTAGGGCATGAGCGATGCCGCCGTAACGGGAATGAGCTCCTTTTGATGCGCGGCGAATGTCAACTTGGCCCGTTCGTAGTACCAACGGTATACATCCTGCATAAAGCGCGGTGAGCGCTTTTCGGACTCCGGAGGCAGATGGCGCACGGTCCACTCGTTATCGAACCACACGTCGTAGCCAAACATGCGCATGTTAAAGAGGTAATCCAAGTCCTCGCCGCGGGTGATAAACGGGTCAAAGGCCACACGCGTAAAGGCGCGGGCGTGCAGGGCCATCAGGCCGCCGCACACGTAGTTGGAGCGCGAGATGCGGGTGCCCGAAAGCGCCTTTTTCATCCAACGGTTGAACTCGATGCGCTTGGTCCACCAACGATGGCAGATGCCCGCCTTGTCCGTGGGAGCCAGCGGCGAGCCGTCGCGATCGTAGAAATAGCCGCTCTTGACCAAGATCGGCAAGCCCTGACGCGTCTGCTGCCCCAACGCATAGGTCGCGCGCTTCATAAAGTCGGCGTCGATGACAGTCTCATCGTCATCCAAGAAGATAACCGCGTCATGCCCCAGCACAGCGGCGCAGGCTAGCCCCATATTGCGGATGGCACCGTAGCCTCGCAGGCTCACGCACTCGCCCGAACCCTTGGGCGCGATCTGAGCAACCCGGTCTGCGATGCGCGAGGCCTGGGTGTTGGTGACAACGGTGACCTTGAGCGTGGGATGCGCGTCGACAATCTCGTGCACGCGCAGCGACACATCGGCTGTGGCAGAAACGGGACAGACCACCAAAAGGATGATGCGCGGGATGTCACGTACCTGCTCAAGCGAGGCCAGGCAGCGGTCGAGTTCGGGATTGTCGGCGTTGAGTCGCGTCGAATGGTCATAGGTGCCAGGGGCGTTTGCGCAAGCGTCATCGCCCGCCCAATACGTTGGAATCACGACTGTGGCGTTCACGCCTTACCCTCCCTGCAACACAAAAACGGGACGCCGCCAAACACAGGCGACGCCCCGCGACCTAGCTGATTCCATCATACCCACTTGGGCAAATCATTGCTCGCAAGTCGCAATGTTTATTGCGGATAACCCCAAAAGAGTACCGTGGACAGGCACAATAGCCGCTCGCTCCTATGCGGCATGCTCTGCTGCCCGAGTCATGCGGGACAGGCGAACCAGCAGCATAAAGCCAACGATCAGCAGCACGCCAATAGAAAGGACGCCCAGCGACGGGTTGCCGGTCAGCGAGGTAACGACCGACACTAGGAAGGTACCCATGACGCTTGCATAACGACCAAAGATGTCAAAGAAGCCGTAGTACTCGTTGGACTTTTCCTTGGGGATAATGCGACCAAAGTAGCTACGGCTGAGCGCCTGCACGCCGCCCTGGAACAGGCCGACCATAATGGCAAGCACCCAGAACTCAAAGGCGGTCTTTAGGAAGAACGCGGCGAACAGCACAATGCCCATGTAGGCGGCGACCGCCACCAGGATCATGTTGAGCGTGCCCACGCGTCCGGCGAGCTTGCCGTAGATGATGGCGGACGGAAAGGCCACGAACTGCGTAACGAGCAGCGCCAGTACCAGCTGGGTCGAATCGATGCCCAAAGCCGAGCCGTAGCTGGTAGCCATGGAAATGACCGTGTGGACGCCATCGATATAGAAGAAGAACGCAATCATGTAGACCAGCACGGTCTTGTTGTGGGCGATCTCGCGCATGGTGTGTCCGACCTCGGAGAACACACCGCCAACGATGTGGCCGATGGTGTCCTCGGGACCGCGCTCGCGACCATACTTTTGCTTATAGGTGTGAATGAGCGGCAGGGTAAAGATGAGCCACCAGGCACCAGTGATGATAAAAGACAGACGCGTTGCCAGCATGGTGGGGACGCCAAGAGCGGGGCCACCCATGATGAGCGCCAGGCAGATGACGAACGGCACGGTGGAACCGATGTAGCCCCAGGCATAACCCGAGCTGGACACGGCGTCCATGCGCTCGTCGGTGGTAACGTCGGGCAGCATGGCGTCGTAGAACGTCATAGAAGAGTTAAGGCCGATGGTGCACAGCACGTACACGGTCAAAAATGCCATGGCGGACATTGGGATAGCCTGCGCCAGGCAAAGAACCAGGCCCGTGAGGAAAAAGCCCAAGAAGAACTTGATTTTGTTGCCAGCGTAGTCGGCAAGTGCGCCCAGAATGGGCATGAGCATGGCGATGACCAGCGAGGCGATCGTCTGTGCATTGCCCCAGGCGACCACCAGGTCGGCCGAGGAAGCGCCGGTATTGATGGCGTTAAAGTAAATGGGCACCACCGAGGTATTGAGCAGCACGAGGGCCGAATTGCCCACATCATACATAACCCAGTTACGCTCGAGCTTGGTGTATTTCATGGACAGGGACCCTTCGTATTCGCCCGATATGCAGTTAGTTCATCGTACCCCAATTGTCCAGAACCGCCGGTAAGGATTCGGCAAAGGGGCACGCACGGGCCCTATTCCTCGCGGTCGAACTCCTCATCGGCATTGAGCACGCGACCGCTGTAGTTGACGTGACTGGTCACGGCATCCATGTCACCGGTCTCGATAAAACGTGCGACCGTGCACTCGTAATCGCCCAGCGCGCGATCAAAGACCTCGGGGAAACTCTCGTTCGAGACCTCGTCGGTAAAGGGATTCTTCCATGTCAGATGGCCCAGGTTACCGGTGCGCTCGGGCAACTCCGTCGTCACGCGATGAGCAAGGCCGTCGAGCAGCGAGTAATCGTGCACCAAGCCCTCAACCAGCGAGATCGCGCGCGTCTTTGCGGAGCCGGCCGGCTCAATCGCGCGGTAAAGTCGCTGCATATTGGCAACGGCAGCACCGTACTCCCCCGCCGGAATGTCAATGCCGTACACGCGTCCGGCAACATAGCTCATCAGCACGCCGGCCACGCGATTGATGCGATCAGTGGTGACGATCTCGCCCGCCGGCGGGTAATCGTCAACCGTAGCGCCATCGCGTTTAAGCTGCAGCATCAGCACATCCAGGTCGCTCTCGATCACGGCATGGACCTGACTGCTCGAATCCTCAAGCTCTGAATCGGACTCGACAATGCCAAACTGCTGCTCATAGACAAAGGGATGAGCGTTGCGGTCGAGCACGTAATGAGACAGCAGGCCCAGCGCAAAGGCACGACCCAAGCTGGCGTCGCGCGGCAGCAGATGCGACACGCCGTCGCGCAGGCACGCAAACTGACGAGACATGCGCGACCGATGCATGACCTGCGCCAGCAGCGTGCAGTCGGAAACACGCGGTGTCAGAATGTGAAAGAAAAACGGGTCGGGGCCTTGGTTGCCCAAGATAAAGGCAATGCGCTCTTCATCGGACGTGATGACGCCCTGCGGAAGACGGTCGATGCTTTCCTCGCCAAACAGATGATGGGTGATAAGCGCGGGCATAATGATCCTTTCGATTTCATTCGATGCCACCCATTATGCCCACCGCGCGCCCATGCCAAACCTGCGATGGTAAACGACGGCACGCAGACCGTCTACGCAAGCCCCAAGTGTGCTTTAACCTCGGCAGCGCGACGGCGGGACACGGGCACCGTCGAGGTTACGCGATCGAGTCTGAGCTCCATAAGACCCGTGGAACCGATCTCGACATTGTGCACGTCTTCCAAATTGACCAGATAGCTGCGATGAACGCGAATAAAGCCCTCGGAAACCAAGCGACGCTCGAGCGAGGAGATCGACTCATTGATCAGGTACGTTCCCTCGGCGCAGATGGCGTTGCAAAAATCGGCGCGCGCCTCAAAGTAGCAGACGTCTGCGACGGGAATGAACACCTTTTTGCCCCCGCGGTCCACCGTCAGACGCAAAGGCTGGCGCGGAGCGTGGATAACACGACGGGCACCCAAGGCTGCCTCGATCTTGTCGAGTGCCTTTGACAGGCGTGCGTCCTCGACCGGCTTGACGACATAGTCGACCGCATCGAGGTTATACGCATCGGCGGCAAACTCGGCAAACGCCGTCACAAACACAACCACCGGCGGCGTCTTTAGGTTCTGCAGCGTCTCGGCAAGCTCAATTCCCGAGCGGCCGGGCATCGTGATGTCCAAAAACAACACGTTGGGCTTGTTCGAGAGAATCGACTCCACGACCTCGGTGACATTGCCCGCCTCGGCAATCTGGCCCACACGCGTATCCTTTTCCAACAGATAGCGTAGCTCAGCCCTAATGGGAGGTTCGTCATCAACCACCAAGATGTTCCAGCCTTCGGACATATGTGCTTCCCCTCTTTTTCTCTCAATCCAACCGCGTGCTACGCCGTCAACGGCGCCGGCTCATGCGGCTCGCCGTTCAGCTCGACGATGACCTGCGTTCCCACGCCCTCCTGGGACTTCACGCGCATGCCGGAATCTTCTCCGTAAAAGAAATGGATGCGCTGAAGCACGTTGAAGAGCGCCAGGCCGCAACCTCGCTTGACGGAGCCGTCGGCGGTAATGCTCTCGGGCTCCTCCAGGCGATGTTGCTCAAACAGATGCGCGCAGACTTCTTCGCTCATACCGATGCCGTCGTCCTCGACGATGATCTCCAAACCGTCATCGGTCTCGAAAGCCCTAACATGAATAGAAAGCGGCTCGGTCTCGCGCTGCGCGTGCTTGATGCAGTTTTCGAGCAACGGCTGCAAGATAAACGGCGGCACCATGCAATCGCGCACCTCAAAGTCGATATCGACCGAGACGCGCAGACGGCCGTCGCCATAACGAGCCTGCATAAGATTGATATAGCGAGTGCCCTGTTCCACCTCGTGCTCGAGCGTTGTGAGGGTATCGGAATCAGAAAGCGTCTGACGGTAGTAGTTGGAGAAGTCGATCAGCAGCGATCGCGCCTTGTCGGGCTCGGTTCGAACGAGCGACACGATGGTGCTGATGGTGTTAAACAGAAAATGAGGATCGACCTGCGATTGCAAGGCGCGCAGCTCCACGCGGGTCGTAAGCTCGTCCTGGCGCTCGAGCTCAAAGCTCGCAAGCTGCGTGGAAATGAGGTCGGCAAAGCCCGAGGCAAGCGCCGTCTGGCGCATATCGATGCTGCTCAGACGGGGATAATACAGCTCGAGCGTGCCCACGCAATGCCCGCGCACGGTAAGCGGTGCGACAATACCGGCGCGCAGGCGCGGAAAGTAGCCACCCGTCTCGGTCGAGGCATCGCGCGAGAACACGCTTTGCTCACCGCTGTTGATCACGTTGAGCGTAGTCCGCAGCACCACCGGGGTGCCCGCGGGGCATTTTGCCGAGTCCTCGCCCCAGCTTGCCAACACCTGCTTGCCGTCGGTAAAGCAGATGGCAGAGGCGATAGTTTCGGACAGGATGATCTTAGAGGCGCCCAGGGCAGCTTCGGGCGTAAGGCCGCGCGACGTGTAGGCGAATATTTTCGACGCGATGGCGAGCGTGCGGTCGGTAGCGCTCGATGTGAGGTCGTCGGGAACGACAAAGACGTACGAGAAGAAGAAGCACAGCATGACCAAGCCGGCAATGACGACAACGGCCGGAACGGGATTGGGATTATCGGTTAGATCCCAGATGAGCAGCAGGATAAGCAGCGGAACGACGATACCGAGCAAGATGGCTTGAACCACATGCTGAGCGGTACGAAAGACCTTGGTAGAGTTGTAGCTCTTGCCCAGAATCAGCCTATTGAGATCCACCGTCATCTCCTTCTTACTGACGCACCCCATAGCAATAAAGAGGGCCGCAAGCGACCCTCTCCATTGCATTATGCAATCAAATACTGTGTTTTACATCAAGCCATCGATGAACGGTAGCTTAGGCGCTGTACTTGTTTGCCTCGCCGAAGGTGCCGCCCTCGACAATCCAGCCGTCCTTCATGATGACGTCCATGTTGTCGGTGTTGAGCACGTGGATGTCGGCGGCGACGTCACCGTTGACGACCAGCAGGTCGGCGCACTTGCCGGCCTCGATGGAACCGGTCTCGTCCTCGATGTGGCACATCTTGGCACCGTTGAGGGTGGCACAGGTGATGGTCTCGACCGGGGTGAAGCCGATCTTGTCGACGAACTCGTACATCTCCTCGATGGAGCAGGTGCCGTACGGGGTGACGAAGGAGAAGGAGTCGGAGCCGATCGTCATGACGACGCCGCGCTTCTTGGCCTCGCGCAGGCAGTCGTAGTTGCGCTGCAGCTCCTTCTCGACCAAGGTGCCCTCGTACTTGTCGTGCAGCTCGGGGACGTAGACGGGCGGATAGGTGGCGTACCAGGTGGGCAGGAAGGCGATCGTCGGGGTGAAGAAGGTGCCCTGCTCGGCCATGAGGTCCATGGTGCGCTCATCGATATCGAAGCCGTGAATCAGCTGCTCGCAGCCAAAGCGAACGGAATCGTAGGCAGCGGCGTGGTTGTTGTAGCAGTGGCTCCACACGGGGATGCCGACCATCTTGGCCTCTTCGACCACGGCCTGAATCTCCTCGGAGCAGTAGTGCTGGTCGCGGCCGGAGTCCCAGCGCCAGATGCCGCCACCGGTAGCCCAGATCTTGATGGCATCGGGGTTCTCGCGCAGGCGACGACGGACGGCCTTGCGCAGATCCCAAGGACCGTCGACCTGATCGCCCCAGGGGTGCGATTCCTTGTTGAGCTCCTGGCTGCAGTGGTGGGAGTCGCCGTGGCCGGCAACGCGGCAGAAGCCAAGGCCGGTGGCCAGAACGCGCGGGCCCTTGAAGACGCCCTTGTCGATGCAGTCACGGATCTGGATACCAAAGCGGCCGATCTCGCAGACGGTGGTGAGGCCGTGGGTGAGGCAGTCATAGGCCTGCTTGACGGCGACGGCCTGCTTCTCGAGGAGCGGCTGCATGACCCAGTCGGTGTCATCGTCAGTCAAGTTGCCCGAGAAGTGCAGGTGGGTGTCGATCAGGCCGGGAAGGACAGTCTTGCCGGCGGCGTCGATAACCTCAACGCCCTCGGGAAGGTCCTGCATAGCACCGGCGTACTCGATCTTGCCGTTGTCGTCGACGAGAACGAGGGAGTTCTCGACCGGCTCGGCACCGGTACCGTCGATGAGCTTGCCGCCAACGATTGCATACTTAGTGGACATGGTTCCTCCTTATGGATCCATATAGTGGGCGAGGCCGTGTTGGGTTAAGGCCTCACAAAGCTACCCAAGTGGCGCCGGGTTCGGAGCGCGGAAGAGAGGGGCCCGCGCACCTGATCCGCCCCGGCTCGGCGTTACTTTTTGCGGGAATTGGTGAAGGCCATGAGAGCCAGGCCGACGACCAGCCAGCCGATTACGATGCTCCACTCCACCATGTTGAGGGAGGCGGGAGAGAACGGAATCACAAGCAGGCCGATGATGATGGCACAGGCACCGATGGCGAGGCCGATGCCAAACTTGCCGCCGGGCACCTCGTAGGGACGAGGCAGGTCGGGCTCGGTGAAGCGCATACGCAGGCATGCGAGGGCGACCATGCCGCAGGAGAAGATGAAGGCGAGAGCCGACACGTTGGTCAGAGGGATGAGCATGTTCTTGCCCAAAAACGGTCCGACGACGGTGATGACGCCCAAGACGACGCAGGCAAGCTTGGGAGCGCCGGACTTGGGGTCGACCTCGGCGAACTGCTCGGGCAGCTGGCCCTTGCGGCCCATGGCGAGCATGATGCGGCTCGTGGCGCCGTAGAAGGAGTTCATCGGGCCCATGGGTCCAAGCGTGGCGATGACGAGCATGGCCAGGTACAGAAGCATGTTGATGCCCTTGAGGCAGGCGAGCGCGGGAACCGGGCTCTTAACGAACTCATGCCAGTCGAGGATGGTGCCGAACGAGTAGATACAGACCATGTAGAAGCCGCCGGCGGCCAGCAGAGCCAGGGAGATGATCTTGCCGAACTTGTTCCAGTTGAGGCCCTCGGCCGCTTCCTCAGCCTGCTGGGGAATGGTGTCGAAACCGGCGTAGAAGAACGGGGTCAGAACCAGGACCGACACGATACCGGCGAACAGGCTGGTGCCCTCGGTGGCGGCCTTGCCGCCGCCAGCGCCGGCGACCTGGGAGAACACAGGCATGGCGTTGTCCGGCGAGCCGGTGAACAGCGAGACGCCCATGGCGAGCAGCATGCCGCAGAGCAGGGCCTTGGTCAGGAAGGCCTGGAGCTTGGCGGCCGAGCTGGCACCGCGGAAATTGAGGAAGATGACGTAGACTGCAAAGCCGAGCGCGATCAGCGTCGGGAACAGGTAAACGTCGGCGCCCAGGATGGTGTAGAGCTTGACGGCGCGCAGCCACTCAAGACCGGGCAGGCTACCGAACATCTCGGACACGAGGGTCGAAATGGCGATGGCCTCCCACGGGCACAGGATGCCGTTGCCCAGGGCCAAAAGCCATCCGGTGATGTAGCTCAGCGTACGGCCAAAGCTACGATCGACATACTCGACGATGCCGCCCGAGATGGGGATAGCAGCCGTGAGCTCACCGAAAACAGCTCCGACGGGCACGAGGAAGATTGCACCCAAGAGGAATGCGATCATAGCGGGAACGGGACCGCCGCCCACGACCATCCAGTCGCCGACCTGCAGAACCCAACCGGTACCGATGATGGCACCGAAACCGATGGTGAAGAAGTTCCAGAGCGAAAGCGTTTTCTTCATGCCGCCGTTATCCCCGACTGCAACTTCTGCGTTCTTGTCCGCCATTGTTCCCCTCCTTTCCTTTTTGACGCCCTTGGCGTCACCCCTTGCGCGGTCCGTTTTGCCGCGCGCTTTTATTCCATGGCTTTAAGATACGGCCTTGGCGCAGCAGCGCCGCTCGCAGCTCGACCGAAGGCAGAACTGCAAAACGAGCGGCACCGTTTTTGGGACGAACGGCGGGAGACGTCATTCGTCTTGGACGCTTTCATCTTGTCTGCTTTTGAATACCTGTTGCCGTGGCGCTTGGCGCGCGGCGCGGCAACGTTCATACCATTTGTCAGGCTTTTGGCGCACATGCCCATGTGTCGTGCATCTTTTTATGTAGGATAGACAAGTTACACATGAGGCAAGGTGATTCGAATGGCATACGGATACAATGACGGCGACCAACGGCCACAAAGCGTGCGCCTTGCCGGCCGCACCACGCCAACGCCCAGAAGCACCTCCGACAACGACAACCCGCAGCGCCCCCAAGAGCAGCCCGGGGCTTCTTCGCGGCAGCAAAGCCGTACCGTGCAGCAGTCAGACCGCGTCAGTACGAGCACACGCCAACGTCAGACCGACACATCGCAGCCACGCCGCTACGATCGCCGTAAGACCGACTACTACGTCAAGCGCTCCTTTTCGCGACCTCAACGCGATCGCGGCAATTCCGCCCCTCACCCCGCGTCGCACACCACAAGCCACGCGCTTCCGGCCCGCCGCCTACGCCTTGCGCTTTGCTCCATCGCCGCCTGCCTCGTCTTTGTGTTTTTGGGATCCTGTATCTCCCACGGATCAGCCGGTCTTGAGCCCACTGCCGAGGACAAGCTGCTTAAAGCTCCCGTCGCACCCGGTTACTCCTTTGCGTTCTCGACCCCACGCTCGCAATGGCAGGCCGGCACCATGCCCCACATCTACCAAATTGACCCCGCATGGTCGGAGCTGCCCTATGCCGGTGGCACTATTCGCGAAAACGCTTGCGGTCCTACCTGCCTCACCATGGTCTATATCTTTAAGACCGGCCATACCGATAAGACGCCGGTCGATATATGCGCGCTGGCCGAAGCCGGCAACTACGCCCCCACTGGTGCCACCGAGTGGTCGTTTATGACAGGCGGTACGTGGCAGCTGGGGCTCAACGGAACACAGCTCTATAACGATCGCGAATCGATTACCCAAGCACTTCGCTCGGGTGCGCCCGTCATCGCCGCAGTGCGCCCCGGTACGTTTACCAACGTAGGCCACTACATCGTGCTCTACGGCATCGACGA
>JAUMNV010000062.1 GCA_031295725.1 Collinsella sp. | reverse complement strand
GAGCGCATGGAGCGGTACCTGACGAGGCGCAAGCGTACGCAGCCCATGGGTCGCGCATCCTGCGGGTCGGTCTTTCGCAACCCGCCCGATGCGAGTGTGGGCAAGCTTATCGAGGATTGTGGATTAAAGGGTTTTTCGATTGGCGGCGCGGAAGTTTCGCCCGTTCACGCTAATTTTATCGTTAATAACGGAACCGCCTCGGCCGATGACGTTGCCGCGGTTATCAGACATGTGCACGGAAAGGTGAGGGAGGCGTATGGCATCGAGCTCAGACCGGAAGTTAAATTCCTCGGCTTCTAGAGCATCGAAACCCACCTTCCGCCGCGCCGGAGGGCGTTCCGGCGCGCCTGCCAAACCTCAACGCAATACCGTCGCGCACTCTAAGTCTGTCGGGCATGCTCGACAGACCAGTCGTCCGGTCGTCGGCTCTCAGCTCGGTAATCGTCCGGCCGCAAAAAAGTCCTCGCGTCCCTCGGTGACGTCAAAGCCTGTTATGGGCGCCAAGCCTGCCCGTCCCATGGCAACTCCTAAGCCCTCGACGGGAACTAAGGCGGCGCGTCCGGGTCGCACGCTGGGCGCATCGAAACCGCGCTCGCTGACATCGGTGCCGGCTACCGCCAAGAAGCCTTCGGGTAAAAAAGGCGTCAACCCGTTGTCTTCACTTGGGGCGATGGCAAATAAAACGTCAGACGCCGCTTCTCTCGTTACAGGCAAAGGCAAAATCGTGGGCGGCGTTCTGGCCGTCTTGGCCGTGCTCGTCGTCGTTGCCGTCGTGGTGATCAACTCTGGATTGTTTACCGCCACTGATATTCAGATTCAAGGCAGCGAGCATGTGACGAAGCACGATGCTATCCAGCTGATCGATTTGCCCGAGGGAACGTCGCTTTTTAACGTCGATCCCGACCAGATTACCGAGGACCTCAAGCAGAACCCGTGGGTCTCGGGCGTGGATGTCCAGCGCCAGTTCCCGCATACGCTCATCATTACGCCTATGGAGCGCAAGGTCATCGCAATTGCCTATATCAGCTCCGATGACCTTGCCTGGGCCATCGGGGATGATGACACCTGGATCGCCCCGCTGTCGACGTCGGTCGAAGTGGATGGCCAGGGCAACGTCATCACGACAGGGCAGGGCTCAAATACCCTGACCGGCATTGATGCCGCGCTGGCGCTCGCTAAGCACTATGGCGCGGTGTTGTTGACTGATGTCTCGGCGGATGTCGCTCCGGTTTCCGGCCAGGCGGTGAGCTCCAAGGCCGTTAAGGCTGGCTTGGATTATGTGCGTGGTTTTTCGAGCGAGTTCTTGGGACAAGTCAAGGATATTTCCACGCCTTCGGTCGAAGCCATCTCGGCAAACCTCAATAACGGCATTGAGGTGTCGCTGGGCGATTCGAACGATATCGTCAAGAAGGAGCGCGTAGTCACCAAGCTGCTTTCGCAGGTAGAGGGCGTAACGTATATCAATGTGCGCTCTCCGGGTAACTATACATTTAGGAACGCTCCGACCTCGTAGCGCTGGTTGATGCTTTGTTGAGGGGCCATACCACGCCGTTTATCTGGTTTGTTTGGTTTTCACGGTCAATTATTTGACTGATACGTTCATAATGTGCAAACATAATACGGTTTACCTTTGCATTTACTTTCAACCTGAAGGTTAATGTGCGCAGGGGTCGACCCATGCTATGGCTATAACCTTTGTTCGGAGGACCGACATGCACGAGACAGAGATCAACAACTACCTTGCCGTCATTAAGGTGGTCGGCGTCGGCGGCGGCGGTACCAACGCGGTCAATCGAATGATCGAAGAGGGCATCCGCGGCGTCGAGTTTGTTGCCATCAACACCGATGCTCAGGCACTCGCGATCTCTGATGCCGATATCAAGGTGCACATCGGCACCGACCTTACCCGCGGCCTGGGCGCCGGCGCCAACCCCGAGGTTGGCCGCAAGGCTGCCGATGAGTCCCGCGACGACATTGCCGAGGCGCTCGCTGGCGCCGACATGGTGTTCATCACCTGCGGCGAGGGCGGTGGCACCGGTACCGGCGCTGCTCCCATCGTTGCCGATATCGCGATGAACGAGGTCGGTGCGCTGACCGTCGCCGTCGTGACCAAGCCCTTCACCTTCGAGGGCCGCAAGCGCAAGAAGAGCGCCGAGGAGGGCATTAAGACCCTCTCCGATTGCGTCGACACCATGATCGTCATCCCTAACGATAAGCTGCTCGACATCGCCGAGAAGAAGACCACCATGCTCGAGGCCTTCGCGATTGCCGATGGCGTCCTTTCCCAGGGCACCCAGGGCATCACCGACCTCATCACCGTCCCCGGTATCATCAACCTGGACTTCGCCGATGTTAAGACCATCATGAAGCAGGCCGGTACCGCCATGATGGGTATCGGTACCTCTTCTGGGGACACCCGTGCCGTCGACGCTGCCCAGCAGGCCATCTCCAGCCCGCTGCTCGAGAGTTCCATCGATGGCGCCACGCGCGTGCTGCTCTCCATCGCCGGTTCCAAGGACCTGGGCATCCAGGAGATCAGCGACGCCGCCGACGTTGTCGCCAACGCCGTCGACCCCGAGGCCAACATCATCTTCGGTACCGTTGTCGACGAGTCCCTGGGCGATCAGGTGCGTATCACCGTCATCGCTACGGGCTTCTCCGACTCCAACGTCAACCGTCAGGACGAGCTCTTTGCTGCTCAGCAGTCTCAGAGCAAGGCCGCTGCCTCCGCTGAGCCGCAGCGCACCGCTCCTGCCACGAGTCCGGCTCAGGCCGCTCCGACCCGCAACGTCGGTGGCACCGAGCTTCCTAACTTCGGCAACGATCAGTTCGAGCTTCCCGACTTCCTGAAGCGCGGTAGCTTCTAAGTCGTTCTTTGCATTGTTGTGCACAGGGGCGTGTCCGTATGGACGCGCCCTTTTTATTTCGACTTTGTAAACTAGAACCTCCAATCTCTTTACGTTCCCTTTACGATTGCCTCCAGCGCAGCAGGTATCCTTTTAGAGAAGTATGACAGCCGTATAAACGCGGGCTGTAGCGGCGATGCCGCGGTACTTGTGTTATTAGGAGGCTTTAGTATGGCAGCACGTGCGGACAAAGTTTCGCGTGTCGACCATGATGGAGTTACGTTGGTGGAGGGCGCGACATCCGATGTTCGCTTTGCCTTCACCGAGCGTGCCGGTGGTGTTTCCGAAGATGCGTACTCCTCACTCAACTTGGGCTCGCATGTTGGCGATGACCCCTTTGCTGTTCAAGAAAATCGTCGTCGTGCGCTCGAGGCTATGGGTGCCGCCGAGTGCGAGCACAACCTGCTCGTTCCCAATCAGGTCCATGGTGATCATATCGTTGCGGTGACCTCGAACGGCGCCGATGACCTTGAGGACGTTCGCGAGCAGATTGCCGAGGGCTGTGATGCCATCGTCTGCACGGCGCATAACGTGCCCGTGCTGCTCTGCTTTGCCGACTGCGTTCCCGTGGTGCTGGTGGCCCCCGGCGGATTTGCCGTGGTGCACTCCGGTTGGAAGGGCACGATTGCACGTATTTCCGCCAAGGCGTGCCAGGCGCTTTGCGATGCTGCCGGTTGCGATGCGAGCGACGTTTCCGCCTATATCGGCCCCCATATCTTGGGTGACGAATATGAGGTATCCCAGGAACTCATGGATCGCTTTGCCGCCGAGTTCTCTTGCATCGATGCGAATACCTCTCGCATGCTCGATCTTTCCGCTGCCATTCGCGAGGCGCTGGTAGATGTCGGTGTCGACGCGGATAATATCGTGGATACCCAGCTTTCGACCGTGCGTCAGAACGACCGCTTTTATTCCTACCGTAACGAGGACGGCACCTGTGGGCGCCATGCTGCGATCGGCGTGATGCTATGAGAAAGATCGTATCGGTCCTGAGCGCCGCTGTGCTTACGCTTACGCTGTGCGCCTGTTCTTCGGGATCTTCTACCTCTTCCATTACCGTGGCCGGCTCCACGACCTGCCTTCCTATCGCCGAGATTGCGGCCGAGGGCTTTAAGGAGGAGACCGGCATCGACGTGCTCGTTTCCGGTTTGGGTTCTTCCGCTGGGATCGAGGCCGTCAGCGCCGGCACGGCCGATATCGCCAGCTCCTCCCGTGGGCTCAATGCCGACGAACAGGATCTGGGCCTGACTCCCATCGTCATTGCCCACGACGGTATTGCGGTCATCGTGAACGACGACAACCCCGTCGATAACCTCTCGACCGAGCAGCTCCGCGATATCTACGCCGGCAAGATTACCAATTGGAAAGAGGTCGGTGGCGAGGACCTGAGGATTCAGGTCATCAACCGAGACGAGGCGTCCGGTACGCGCGAGGCCTTCCGTACCATCGTGATGGATGGCACGCCGTTCGATCGCCGCTCGGCTGTTCTTTCGGGTACGGGCCAGGTGCGCGACGTGGTATCTCGTTCGCGTGGGGCCATCGGCTACATTTCACTGGGCTTCGTCGATAGCCTCAACGCCAATACCTCGGTCAAGGCCGTCTCGGTCAATCATGTTGAGGCGTTCGAGAAGACGGTCGCGAGTGGCGGCTATCCCATCTCGCGCGACCTTTACTTCTTTGTGAAGGGTGCGCCTTCGCAGCAGGCGCAGGATTACATCGACTATGTGACGTCCGAAAAGATGGACAAGCAGATTCGCGAGGCGGGCTTTATTCCCGTCACCAACGACGAGAAGGGGAGTGAGTAGCATGGAAGCACAGGAAAACTCCCAGACTGAGCAGAATGTTCAGACGCCCAAGAAGCGCGAGCTGGCGCTCGTATCGCGCAGTACCTATATCAAGGAGAAGGCGCTGCAGTGGATTTTCTTTGCCTGCGCGTTCTTGGCGGTCGTTACCGTCATCCTGATTTTTGTCTTTACCACGTACTCGGCGCTGCCCGTCTTTACTGACATCGGTCTGGCGGACTTCTTTAGCTTTACGTGGGCGCCTTCCGAGGGCCACTACGGCATCTTGTCGCTGCTTGCCGGCTCGGGTCTGGTGACCGTCGGTGCGCTCGCCATGGGCGTGCCGCTGGGCGTGGGTACGGCCGTTTACCTGGTCGAGATTGCCAGCAAGCGCGTGCGTAAGCTCATCAGCCCCGCCGTTGACCTGCTGGCGGGCATACCCTCCATCATCTACGGCTTCTTTGGCATGATCATCATCCGCCCGTTTATCGCACAACTGACCGGCGGCCTTGGTTTTGGTGCGCTGACGGCGTGGTTTGTGCTCGCCATCATGATCGTCCCTACCATCACCACGCTCACCATCGATGCTCTCAATTCCATTCCCATGGGCATTCGCGAGGCATCGTATGCCATGGGCGCCACCAAGTGGCAGACCATCTATAAGGTCGTGCTACCTGCCGCGAAGCTGGGTATCGTTGATGCCATCGTGCTGGGTATGGGCCGTGCCATCGGCGAGACCATGGCCGTGCTCATGGTCGTAGGTAACGCCCCGGTTATTCCCGACAGCATTGCGAGCCCCATCTCGACGCTCACGAGCCAGATTGCGCTCGACATGAGCTATTCCTCGGGTCTGCACCGCTCGGCGCTGTTCGGCATGGGTGTGGTCCTGTTTATCATCTCCGCCACGCTGGTGGGCATCGTCCGTCTGATTTCCAAGAAGAAGAGGGGGTAGGCTATGTCCGATTCCGTTGACACGACGGTCGATACGACCTCGTCGCGCGAGCGCATCAAGCGTGCCCTTTCCCACGGCAAGAAGGGCCGCATCAACAAGGACCTGTCCAACAAGATCATGCTTGGCGTGTTTCGTGCCGCTGCCTACATCACCACGCTGGTGCTGGTCGCTATCATCGCCTACGTGGTCATCAACGGCCTGCCACACATCTCGCTCGACTTTATCTTCGGTTGGCCCCAGGGCGTCAACGCCGAGGGCGGAATTTGGCCCACGATCGTCTCGACCGTCTACGTGACGGCGCTCGCCATGCTTATCTGCACGCCGATCGCTGTGCTGGCAGCCGTCTATCTGGCCGAGTACGCCAAGCAGGGCAAGGTCGTCGAGCTCATTCGCTACGCTGCTGACGCTTTGGCCTCGGTGCCCTCCATCGTTATGGGCCTGTTTGGCTACGCCTTGTTTGTCGAGGCTATGGGCCTGGGCCTTTCGATGGTCTCTGCCGCTCTGGCACTCGCGCTCTTGATGCTCCCCATCGTCATGCGCACCACCGAAGAGGCCATTCGCGCCGTTCCGCGCTATATCCGTTGGGGCGCGTACGGCCTGGGCGCCACCAAGTGGCAGGTTGTCTCCAAGATCGTGCTTCCTTCTGCCTTTGGCCGTATTGCCACGGGCATCGTCCTTGCCATCGGCCGTGCCATCGGCGAGACCGCGGTGGTGCTCTACACCATGGGCCAGGCCATCAATCTACCTATCTCGCCGCTCGATTCCGGCCGCCCCATGACGGTCCATCTGTACCTGCTTGCCAACGACGGCATCAACATGAACGCAGCCTACGGCACCGCGCTCTTGCTGATGGTGATCATTCTGGCCTTCAACCTGTTTGCGCGCTTCCTGTCGCGTAAGCGTCGCTAGTTAAGGAGTCCCATGTCCGTTTATCAGTCCGCTCCCACGCTGGAGCAAGCGGCCATTACGGCCAAGGATTTCAACTTTTGGTACGGTGACTTTCATGCGCTGACGGGGCTCGACCTCAACATCGCCAAAAACGCCATCACCTCCTTCATTGGCCCTTCGGGTTGCGGAAAGTCGACGTTTTTGCGCTGCATCAACCGCATGAATGACCTGATCGAGGGTACGCGCGTCGAGGGCACCATGACGCTCGACGGCAACGATATCTATGCCGAGGGTGTCGACCCGGTCGACCTCCGTCGTCGCGTGGGCATGATCTTTCAGCAGCCCAACCCGTTTCCCAAATCCATCTACGAGAATGTCGCCTTTGGCCCTCGTCTGCAGGGCGTGACTAGCAAAAGCGACCTCGATGATATCGTGGAAGAATCGCTCAAGCGCGCCAACCTCTGGAAAGAGGTATCCAATCAGCTCAACAAGGATGGTTTGGCGCTCTCGGGCGGTCAGCAGCAGCGTCTGTGCAT
Source organism: Collinsella sp. (assembly GCA_031295725.1). GTDB lineage: Bacteria > Actinomycetota > Coriobacteriia > Coriobacteriales > Coriobacteriaceae > Collinsella. Next base: position 1,606 of record JAUMNV010000062.1, on the reverse strand, counting down.
CGCGCGCGTGCTCGCGGTGCAACCCGATGTCCTCCTGATGGACGAGCCCTGCTCCGCCATCGACCCCACGTCCGTCTCTAAGGTCGAGGATCTGATGGCCGAGCTGGCGCCCGAGATGACGATCATCATCGTCACGCATTCAATGCAGCAGGCAGCTCGTATTAGCGACTACACCGCATTCTTCTTGCAGGAAGTTGCCGGCGAGCCCGCCACGCTCATCGAGTATGGTCAAACCGACGCGATCTTCACCAGTCCGGTGGACTCGCGGACGGAAGACTATATCACCGGCCGCTTTGGCTGATCGGTGCGACTAGTCCCAAGCCGATCGGACCTGGTCCGGTGCGTATTCACTGTGCGGGCGGCATGACCGCACCCAACTGATTGGAGTGAACCATGCGCAAACTGTTTTCCCGTCAGCTCATCGAGGCCCGTCACGAGATGCTGAGTATCTACGAGGCCGTCGATCTTGCCCTTCACGACGCCGTGAAGGCCTATGTGACCGACGACCGCAAGCTCGCCACCAAGACCAAGAAGCGCACGCTTTCGATTGATGCTCGCTGCGCCAACTTGGAGGCCGTGTGCTACAACCTGATTGCTACGCAGTCGCCGGTCGCCTCCGACTTCCGTTTGCTGCAGACGATTATCTACGTCGACTTTAACCTGCAGCGCATGACCGATAAGGTTCGCCAGATCTGCCGCGCCACGCGTCACATGGTCAAGGCCGACATCTCGCTGCCTCAGGAGCTCGTCGGCACGGTTGAGGCCGAGGCCGAGGCCGTGTACCAGGTGCTGGGCTCGTCGCTGTCCGCGCTCGTCACCAACGACATGTCCATCATCTGCAACCTGGCCGTTGAGGATGAGCCGGTGCATGCGGCGTACGAGAAGTTCTTCCGTACCTTTAACCGCATGGACACAGGCGATTTTATGGACGACGACAGCAACTATGACGATCTGCGCCGCGCCATCATGGTCTCGCGCTATCTCGATCGCATCGCCTCGATTTCGATCGATGCCGCCTGCCGTCTAACCTTCCTTTTGACCGGACAGCGTATGACTGCCGGCGATATTGCGTGCACGGACGAGGATGAGCTCGAGAGCATGCGCGTGCCTTCGGGCGAGGGCGTCATCATGAGGCCTGCCGTCGATGCGCGCTTTGTTGCCAAGGTGCCCGCTAACGAGGTGAGCGAGGGTCTTCGCTACCTGTTGGATCATCTTGAGGACGAGGATGATGGTGAGGACGACGAGGAGTAGGTAGCCCCGTTCGTTGAGAGATTGTAAATACCTGAGGGAGCGCGGCCTTGCGGATGCGGGGCCGCGCTCTTGCGCTAGCATGGGATTACTTGTTGTGCTGTTAGCGGAGGCGATTGGCAATGGATAACTATTTGGATGTAATGCGCACTCGCCGCGAGCAGATACTCGAGCGTTTCTATGCCGCGCTCGATCGCGCTGGGAGGCCCCACGATGGCGCGCGTTTGATTGCCGTGTCCAAGACCGTCGGTGTCAATGAGACCATCGCGGCTATCCAGGTGGGATACCGCCATTTTGCCGAGAACCGCCCGCAAGAGCTCGTCCGCAAGCTCACGGGTCTGGCGGAGCATCCGGAGCT
>JAUMNV010000196.1 GCA_031295725.1 Collinsella sp. | reverse complement strand
GATCGCCATCATCATGGTGAAGTAGCCCATCATGTACGAGCGCAGGCGCGACGACCCAACATCGCTGTACAAGTGGTACGACTCCATCATGATGCGCGTAACGCGGAACTGTTGGTCCAGACGCTTGACCATCGTGGCCTCATTGACGCTCTGGCCCTCGCGACCGATAAAGTAGCGATAGAGGTCGATGTCGGCGTAGTACATGGTCTTGCAGCGCGGCAGCGGCACGTATGCGTAGATATTATCCACGTAGAACGTGTGTGCCGGCATAGGCAGATTGGACTCGCGCAGTACATCGGTGCGATAGCACAGGCTGTGCATGAGCAGGTTCTGATCGGGACGAAAGTGTCCGATCTGGTCCCAAGAGAAAATCTTTTTGCGCGGCAGGGCAAACTTGTAGCCAATAGCGGTATGCGTGCCCTCGTAAACCTTCTCGTACACGTAGTTCGAGATAAACAGGTCTACGCGCTGGTCGCGCTCCTCAAAGCCACGCAGAATCGACAGCATGGTCGAAAGCGCCGCACCGTCGAGCCAGTCGTCCGAGTCAACGACCTTGTAGTAGGTGCCCTGCGCCTCGCGCAGGCCCGAGAGGACGGCAATACCGTGGCCGCCATTCTCCTGGTGCACCGCGCGGATGATTCCAGGATAACGGGCCTCCCACTCATCGGCCTTGGCGGCCGTCTCGTCCTTGGAGCCGTCGTCCACCACGATAATCTCGATATCGGTGGCGTAATTGCTCCCTTCCAAGATGGAGGTGATGCAATGGTCCATGTCCTTGGCGGCGTTATATGAGGGAATACCGAATGTTATGACTTTATGCATGGCAGGCGATAATCTCATCCGAAAGATCGAGGGCGGAATTGGTCACGGCGTCCATATCGTAGTAACGATACTCGGCCAGACGACCCACCGGGTGGAAGTTCGTCAGGTTCTGGACACGCTCAAGATAGCGCTCGTAGAGCTCACGGTTCTCGGGCTCCAGGATAGCGTAGTACGGCGTCTCGCCCGAGCCGGGCGTATAGGCCTTGGAGTACTCCTTCATGATGGTGGTCTTGCCGGGCAAAACCTGACCGGTCATGTTCTTGAACTCGGTGATACGCGTGTAATCCTCACTCGTGGTGTAGTTGACGGTGCCCACGGGCTGGAACTGGTCCATATCGAGCGTCTCGAACTTCATATCGAGCGTGCGGTACGGCAGCGCGCCTAGGTCGAGGTTGAACAGCTCGTCGAGTGGACCGGTGTAGACGATCTCGCCACCATAGACCTTGCCGTCGATCTTGACGGTGGTCTCGTCGATCTCGAAGAGGTCGCGGGCGTCCACGTCGCAGAACACATCAATCAGATCGTGATCGAGCATATGCTCGAACAGCGCGGTATAGCCGTCCTGCGGCATGCCCTGGAAAGGAACCTGCGGGAAGTAGCGATCGTCATCGCCCACAAAGACGGGGACGCGGCCGGTGATCGAGGGGTCGATCTGATCGGGCGTCTGGCCCCACTGCTTCATGGTGTAATGCAAAAAGACGTTCTCGTAGACGTAATCGGCGACCTCGGCAAGATCCGGGTCGTTCTTCTTGCGCAGCTCCATGATGGGGACCTTGACGTCCTTGCCAAAGGTCTCCACGAGCTTCTGATACAGCTCCTCGCCGCGCTCATCGCCAAAGGCGAGCTTGAGGCTCGCATGGTTAAAGGGCACGGGCATAAGGGTACCGTTGATGTTGGCGAGCACCTTGTGCTGGTAGTCCGTCCACTTGGTAAAGCGCGACAGGAAATTGTGGACGCGCTCGTTAAAGGTATGGTAGATGTGCGGACCATACTCGTGGACCAGGATTCCCGCCTCGTCAGTGCAGTCGAAGGCATTGCCCGCAATGTGGCTACGGCGTTCCAAAACGGCAACACGATAGCCGATGGTTTCGGCAAGACGGCGGGCACAAACGGCACCGGCATAACCGGCGCCGACAACGATCATGTCGTACGCACCGGCATTAAAGCCTTCAGGCAGGCCTGAGGTAATCTGCATCGATACTCCTTGTCAAAAGCCACGTGCTCGTTAGCTGGGCTTTTCTCGAACATTCTTCGAGACATATTTATCAGAGCGATTATAGCGCTAATGCGTCCTATAATGAGCTTGCCACACAAGGAAAGCTCAAGCACCGCGGCGTACATTATTGAAAGGTAAACCCGCTAGCAGCGGGTTTATTCGTGAACGGCCGGGCGCCTGGAGCTTAGTTAAACGCTTGTAAGGAGTAACATGAGCGATTTCCTAAACCGTATGAAGTCTGCCGCCAAGGCCGACCTTAAGACGATCGTCCTGCCCGAGGGCGAGGATCCGCGTACCATCGTCGCGGCAAACAAAATCATCGAGGAGGGCCTGGCAAAGCTCGTCATCCTGGGCAACCCCGACGAGATCGATGTTCCCGGCGCCACCGTCATCGACCCGCGCAACGCCGAGAAGCACGAGGAGTACGCGCAGAAGTTTGCCGAGCTCCGCGCCAAGAAGGGCGTTACCATCGAGCAGGCTCGCGCCCAGGTGATGGACGCCACCTACTTTGGCACCATGATGGTCAAGATGGGCGACGCCGACGGC
>JAUMNV010000177.1 GCA_031295725.1 Collinsella sp. | reverse complement strand
TGGTCGTGACGCTCGCCGGGCAAAACTCGGTGACGGAGTCGAATGCGCCCGATGCGGACATCACGCAGTGCGGCATGGAGGTGTGGGGCAGCCTGACGCTTCGCGGCACCGGGTCCCTGGCGGCATCGGGCTCGCAGTGCGGGATCCACGTCTCGCAGGCGCTCGTGGTGGACGGTTGCACCGTCGATGCCCGGGCGGACGGGGCCGATATTACGGACGAGGCGGTTGCCGGCGTGATCGCAGGCGACATGGCCGTGCGCGGCGGCGGGCGCGTCGTTGCCGCGGGCGCCGGGTTCGGAGCGGGCGTGCGCGCCTATGGCGTGTATCTGCAGGATGCGGGCCTTGGCGATGGTGCGGCCGGCTGTCGGCTTTCCGTCGATGCCTCGTGGCTCGATGCGACCGATGCCGACGGCGGTGTTGCGTGCACGGGCGGGTCGCTTGTGTCCGTGCGGTTTGTGACGCCTGCTGACGGAGTCTTTGGTGCTGGTGGCGTGGTGGATGCTGCAGGGGTCGTGGCAGCGCACGTGGTGATTGAGCCCGATGTGGCCACGCCGCCGGCGGAGGAGACCGATGGGGTCGTTGTGCCTGGCGATAGCGTGGATAAGTCTCCCATCGATGCTAACCCCGCTGCCGGAGAGCCCACCACGGGGTCCACGGAAAATCCCGCGCTGAAACCCGCGGCCACGACAACCAAGACCACGGTCGCCAAGACGGTCAAGCCCAAGCCTGCCACCGCAACAACTGTGGCACTCCCCAAGACCGGCGACAACAACTGGATGGCCGCTTCTTTGGCGCTTTCGCTGCTTGGGACAGTGCTCATGGCTGCCGCATGTCGGTGCTGAAGCACCCATTTCGATAGACTATGTAGAAGGCCATATTCTTAACGACGCATTAATAGATTAATTTATTACGACAATTGCTCAGGATTTATCTAACATGTATCACGAATCGGATCATACAGTTGACGCTGCCAAGAAAGAATTAAACGCCGGCCTTCTTGAGCTGCTTGAGCGTTGCAGCTATCTATACAACGAGGCATTTTATGCCAACACGAAACTAGCAATCCTTCGCGAACTGTCTAAAGCATCTTCCGACTATGAGAATGAAGTAATTTGCGCTGGCTGCTTCTTCAGCTTTACACAACTTGCATTAACCGAATCCTGTTTCATGAATTGCGCACGGTTATTTGATGCCAAAAGCGACGTCAGTATTGGGAACTTGATAGAAGACGTCAAGTCTCATTCTGCTGAAATCGACGCACTTGCAATCTCCTTATTTAATGATCGACCAAACTTTGACAGGCTTAATCCAATCGTTCATCCATTGGCAAAGGACGAGGAGCGTTTCTACCCCAAAGAAGTTGAGTCACAACGCTCAGATGAAAAGCTGTTCGGAAATCATTACAGAATGGTTACTGTGTGTATAACCACTCATGACCTTTCCAATTTATAGAAAAAACGACTCAACAGTCTCCGTAAACTAACTGACATGCTTCGCGATCAGCGAAATAAGGTTTTCGCCCATAGCGACATGGAAGCACTGAAATATGATGAGCTTGTTAGGCGACTTCCTTTAACTTACGGCGAAATTCAAAAACTAATCGACTTCGCACTCGATCTGACAATCGAATTATTTGCAAAAATTACTGGCATTGAAAAAGATCGATTGCCCAAGAACTACAACGATATACAAGGCCTCCTAAAATATGCGGAGGTTGGCATGGAGGCTGTTGAGCAGCATTTGGGTAATCTATAGGATTCAAGCGCCTGCAAGTAGTTAAGCATGCGAGCGCTTGAATCTGAAGACGATCCTTGACATAAAGTCCGACTTTCGCACAATGACGGTTTTCCATGCCAAAAAGACACTGAAGTGTGAGGTGGTTCAAATCTCAGTAATACAAATAATCAGCAGTTCAGGTCTTATGGGAATAATTCAATTCGCATCACGTTGCATCCAAGCGGCTGTTTATACTTGGATATAAACACTAAGGAGGCAGCAATGCTTTGGAGCTATGTTCAGCTAGATGACGGCACTCAGTTTGCCTACTCAGAAACACGAGACGACGGGACCGTTCGCGTAGCCGTCGAGCGCCCGGTTGATTTTGGTTTTGACCATGCAGAATGCTTTCTACCTGCGGTCAAATGGTTTAACGTCGAAGGATTTTCTACTGACGAACTGGATTTTTTGACCGAGTTCGTTAGATCAAACGCTCCGTTTATCTTCGAGCTTGCAGAACGGCAAAAAGCTGGACCGGCGGTGGCATAATGCCTCGAATTCTTGTTTTTGGACAGTATGTTCTGTTCTTTTGGATCGCGGAAAACGGAGAACCCGTTCACATCCATGTAGGGGTAAAGAGGGCGGCTGCTAACTCGACTAAGTTTTGGCTCACTAAAAATGGCGGATGCACACTTGCGAACAACGAGAGCAAGATTCCGGCTAAGGATCTCAGGGATCTTTCAAAACTAATCACCATGAACCATCGATACATTTGTGACAAGTGGCGCGAAACCTTTGGTGATGATTCCCTGACATTCTATTGCTAAACCGCAATTGAACCATGATTACGCTTGTCAACTCATGATTGCCGATGTTGACGGGCGGGACCTTCCTGTTACGCCGCTAGTGCTCCAATCGTACTTTCCGATAGCCCGGAACCCAAAGACAACCAGCACTACGCCTGGATCCAGGACCTTGTTTCCGGAAACCGCACGCGAGCAGAACTCGCCGACGAGCTGCGCCGCAATTGCGTTGTGTGTCTCGACGGTGCGTCGCACGTATAAAATCTAAGCATCCAAACTCTAACTATGAAATGGAATGGACGCCACATGGAGATCCCAAGCACCCTGTGCAGCAATGTGTACGACTTCGCGTTTTGCCCCGAGCCCTGCTACGACCGCCTGGTCGACCTCGCCGACCCCGAGGACTGGGGTCCCGGCAACCGCATCCTCATAAACTACCTGTCGTTCTCATTTAGCCGCGCGGTGTTCTTGACCGAGCGTGACGTGGACCAGACCGCCCCGTCCAACTTACCGCTGGTGTTCGACGACGACCGTTGCCTATTCAACACCGGCCTGTACACGCGCCGCTACGAGACCATCTACGGCCTGTTTGAGCCCAACACCAAGCCCGACGCGCGCCAGCGCTGGTTTTTGAAGGGCTTCTTTAAGGAGAGCGACCCCATGCTGGTCTCGTTTGAGTACCTGCCGTGCCGCGTGCGCTTTGCCGAGGACCCCTCCGAGCTGGTCTATGACTACCGACTGCCCATCCGCTCCAACATCGACCACATTCTGGGCGACGAGGAGAACCTTACGCGCATCCCCGCCAGCCTGATGGGGGAGGGCAACTCGCTGCTGCTGCGCCGTGCCTTTGAGGGAGCCGTCGTCGAAGCCGCCCGCCGCGCCGCAGCCAACTATACACTCGCGGTGCCGCAGTTCTACGGCGGCCGGATCCAGCTACTCCTACCGCTGTGCCTGACCGGCGACAAGCCCGAGCTGGCGCTGACCATCCAACGCGAGGACGGTTTCTACGCCGCGCGCACCTGCCTCACGCTCGACATGGCCTACAACAACGCGCGACTTATCTGCCGACCCGAAACGTCGTGGATTAAGCGATAAATGGTGGTTTAGCTGCGGGTTTGTCGGCTGCCCTGATTGCTGTGGCGCGGTTTGCGCCCGCGAATTTAAAATCGGAAGCAAAAAGTTCTTGGTAAACCACGCACGGCTATGTTAGTATCTCTTTTGCCGAAAGGCGACGGGCGATTGGCTCAGGGGTAGAGCATATCCTTCACACGGATGGGGTCACAAGTTCGAATCTTGTATCGCCCACCATCTAAAGTACAGGTCAGAGGTGTTAAGCCTCTGGCCTTTTTCTTTTTGACACCAAGGGTGATTCCAAAACGAATCGTAGTCGTATAAGGCGTCATTTTTTTCGCACCCTTTTTGCTGACGCCATTGCATGTTTTGTATAAAACGCATGCGTATTTTCATTGAATTCCCCATGTGATCCGCGCGCAAATGTGGAGACAGGGACCACATGCCCAAAGCTCCTTCCAGCGGTTTTCTATCACACGACGGTTTTTCGGCGGAACTCGGCATGCTTTTGTCAGCATTTGGTTTGCTTCCCGTACTTACCCGCATGATGCCCCGGTAGATAATCGGCCATGCCCGCAATCCGCACGGCCTACGGTCGAAACCAGGGGAGGCCACATGGACGAAATCGTCTGCGCAAACACCGCATTCCGCTACTGGCGCTGCCCACCGCAGGTGCATGACCTCTACCCGCGCCTACCCAGCTCCGATGACGGCTGGCGGGCCCTATCCCAAGCCCCTTTCGTAACCGATGTCCTCAAGACCCCGATTATCGCTGTTGCTTCGCCAGGTTGTTGTAATCACCACTCGGGATTGCGCTCCACTATTCGCTGGGAAGGGGCTTCGGATACCGGCACAACAACCGACACTCATTTAGGCTTTAGCGTCACCAATCCGCTTAACACGTTATTTACTATGACACGCTTTGTGTCCCAAATAGATCTCGTACTGGCTATGTACGAACTTTGCGGCTGGTTTTCTGTTTTCGAGCCGACCCCCGCTGTCGAAATGCAGTTAAAAATCGCGTTAAAGGAGAATCGCAATTCCAGCACGCAGGATCTGTTCGAACTTGGAGAAGGCGAAGACGAGATTCCTTGGAAACAAGTTTATGCCCGCACAACCGTAAAGGTCCCAGCAAATGAAGGCCAAACGAACAATCGCGAGGATGGAAGAGAGGTTACGAAACTCAAAGGTACTTCGCTTTGGATGAGAAAGCCACTCATCGAACTGAGCGACTTGCATCGATTCGCCGAAAAGGTCAAAAGTCAAATGTGGGGAAAGCAGTTTTATGATGCCGCTCAGCAGGTTATCGGCATTGCTGCGTCTCCGCTCGAGGTCGCGGGGGTCCTGCTTCTAAGTCGTTCTCGACGTCTAGGTGGTTCAGGATTCAGATACGTATACCTCAACGATTTAACCCCTCTATCCGAGGAAGCCCAAAGCATCGCAGGTCAAAAGGTTTGCTACGGTGACATCGTGATTGTAAACCCAATCCTAATGAAGGCAGCAATTATCGAAATCCAAGGTGAGGTCATCCATGGGTCAGGCGCGGTACTTGACCAAGATGCGGAGCGCATGACTGCGCTCCAGAGCATGGGTTTCGATGTGTTCCTGGTAACCCACGATATGCTTAACGACAAAAAACAGCTAGACGCCATAGTCAAAAGCGTCTGCAGTCGTTTGGGGATTCGATATAAAGCCAAATCCGAGGCAATGAAGCGCGCCGAGACGCGACTGCGAGCAAATGTTCTGTGCAACTGGTTGGAACTCGGAAATTAGCCGGCGACAAGGCGCTAGAACGACCTAGTTTTCCTGCTAGTGAATTAGTATCATTTCAAAACCATGCCGGATTACGGGGCTGGACCCGGACCGGCCGTCCATACCCTGCATTTCGCTGAATGCGCAAGTCGTCTACCTGCTGTTTTGATTTTACCGATTACGGCATGCTCGGGGGTTCCCGGCCTGGCCCCGTAAACCGGCATGGTTTTGAAATCGCCGGGTCGGCGGGAGCGCGATTGGCCCCGATAATGGGCCCGGCGCCGGCGGGATGGTCGTTGGGCGGATGGCGGCCCGTGGGGTGGAAGCGAAAACCGGCGAGCGGCGGAACCCGAGATGCCCTGGGGGCGCCGGGGAGGAGGGCGGCGGCAGCGCCGCCGCCCGCGGGGCGCGCCCCGCGGGCCGGATCCGGCATCGCGGGTCCCTTGCCCTCGAGTCCGCGCCGCGCTCTCGTCCCAGCGGCGCCCGCGCCTCCGGAAAGTTTTTCCAAAATTGTCCTTGCATCGGCGGGGGAGTTCCCGTATAGTACTTCTTCGCACGGGGGCGTAGCTCAGCTGGGAGAGCGCTTGACTGGCAGTCAAGAGGTCAGGGGTTCGATCCCCCTCGTCTCCACCCGAGCATTGAATGAGGCTCCAACGCAAGTTGGGGCCTTT
>JAUMNV010000173.1 GCA_031295725.1 Collinsella sp. | reverse complement strand
CGGGCTTTGGTAAGTCGGCTAACGAGGACATCGTCATCCAGCGCGAGACTGCCAAGATGGCGTCACTGGGCTATCCGCTCATGTGCGCCGTGTCGCGCAAGCGCTTTGTGGGCGCCGTCTCGGGCGTGACCGAGGCCGCCGCGCGCGATGCCGCCACGTTTGGCGTGTGCCTGGGCGCTATCCAGGCCGGTGCCAACATCGTGCGCGTGCACGACGTTACCGGCTTTGCGCAGTTCCTGAACGGTTACTGGGCTGTCGCCAAGCCGCAACCGCGCCGTGCGTTTGTGGCTGTGGGCTCCAATCTGGGGCATCGTTGCGACAACATTCGCGCCGCGCGCGACATGATTGCCGAGATTCCGCTCACCTGCGTGTCCAACTGCTCGCGCATCTACGAGAGCGAGCCGGCCTACGAGACGCGCCAGGATGCGTTTGCCAACGCCGTCATCGAGATCAAGACCGAGCTGGCGCCGCTGGTGCTGCTCGACGAGCTTATGAAGATCGAGGCTGAGCTGGGGCGCGACCGCTCCAAGAAGGCCAAGGTCAACGGTCCGCGCACCATCGACCTGGACCTGCTGTGGATGGACGGCGAGATCCATGGCGGCAAAAAGCTGCGCCTGCCGCATCCGCTCATTGGCGAGCGCGACTTTGTACTGGTGCCGCTCGAGGATCTGATGCACGACCCGGCGCGGTTCTTCCGCTACAACGGCGTTGAGGTCAAGGAGCCCGAGGACCGCGTAGGCCATATCGTGGGCGAATTGGGGCGTATGTAGATGATTGAGATGAATGTTGTAACCGCCGGCACCGAGCTTGACGCCGCGCGCGACGCGGGCCGCGAGGGTGTGTCTGCGGGCTGGTGCGCTTGGAGCGCGGGCGAGGCGTCGTTGACGTTTTCGCTGGTCGTGCGCCCGGACGTGAATATGCATGCCTTCCACGGCCTGCCGTTTGTGGCAGCGATGGGCATGATGGACGCGCTCGTGGGCACGGCGTCGACGCCGGGTTTGGGCCTTGCCGGCAAGGTGGGCATTGAGTGGCCGAGCAATATCGTGTTCGGCGCACCCGCGTTTGAGACGTCGTTCGCGCGCGTCGCCGTCAACGGCGGTGCCGGTGCCGCGGGCATGTTCGGTGCCGTGACGGTGGATATCGAGCGTTCGGCATTGAGTGAGCTCGGTGTGGATGTGGCTGACGAAGCGCTGGTCGAGGCGCTGGCCGCCGCCGTGTTGACCCGCGTGGATGCCTGGGCGGTTGTCGCCAACACGCCACAGGGTGCTGCCGGTCCGCTGGCCCCCGTGCTGGGCGAGTACTTCGACATGGTGCCGCTGCTCGGTCGCCAAGTTGCGGCGGTGTCGCCCAACGGCTTGCCGCTTGCGGTCGGTGTGTTTGCGGGCCTGGACATCTGGGGCCGCGCGACCATCAAGACCGATGCCGGCGAGCAGGAGTTTCCGCCCGAGGCCGTACGGATTCGCGGGCTGTAGCGCGAGGCGCCAGCGCTCAAAGACAACGATGACAACAAGACCCTCCTCGGCCTGTGCCGGGGAGGGTTTCGCCTGTCTGAGGAATGGGCTTGGCGAACGTTTGCGGGGGCCGTGGCATCGCTCGTGCTCGACTTAGGTCCCCGTCCTACCCCAGTTCCTGCATGCGGCGGTAGATTTCGCAGATGCCCTTGATGGTGAGCTGTCCGTCGACCACGTCGAAGGCGTCGGTCGAATCGGCGACGATGCCGGCGAGACCGCCTGTGGCGATAACGGTGGCATCGTCGCGGCCCAGCTCGCGCTTCATGCGCGCGACCAGACCCTCGGCCATGGCAGCGGCGCCCATCACGGCGCCGACCTTGATGCATTCCTCGGTGTCGCGGCCGATGGCGTGCTCGGGCGCCTCGAGCGGCACGCTGGCGAGCTTGGCGGCACGGGCGGCAAGTGCGTCCATGGAGATGCGGATGCCCGGCGCGATCGCTCCGCCAATGTAATAGCCGTCCTCGTCGATGACGTCGATATTGGTCGCGGTGCCAAAGTCCACCACGATCGCCGGCGCGCCGTAGAAGGTCTCGGCCGCGACGGCGTTGGCGATGCGGTCGGCACCCACGGCCTGGGGGCGTGCCGCGCGTAGCTTGGTCACGGCTGCCGTCTGCGGGCCGATGACGATGGCGTCTGCCGCGATGCGGTCGGCCACGGTGTGCCACTCGCGCGAGAGCTGCGGCACCACGCCGGCGAAGGCAATCGCGTCGACCGCGTCGAGCGAGAGGTCGTACATCTTAAAGAAGCCCATCAGGCGCACGTGGATCTCGTCGGCGGTATAGGAGCGGTCGGTGGGCATGCGCCACGACTGCACCAGCTCGTCTCCGTCAAACAGGCCCATGGCCGTCTGCGTGTTTCCCATATCGATAGCGAGCAGCATGTCTACTCCCAGTGTCGGTGTAAAAGGACGCGCACCATTGTATACGCGCCGTCGACGGCGCTCGGCTGCGATTCGGTTACAGTGATATGGGCTGAGGGGTTTAAATATGAAGGAATTATGCTCTACGAGATTTTCCTTGCCGTTTACCGAACTCCCGCGTAATATTCTTTCTTGCGCACATGAGGCGCCCAGACATTGCGGGGTGGAGCAGTCTGGTAGCTCGCCGGGCTCATAACCCGG
>JAUMNV010000139.1 GCA_031295725.1 Collinsella sp. | reverse complement strand
GGGGTCTTGGCGCGTGATAGCCGTGTAGAGCACGTTCATGCTGGTAACGGCTGTGATGGGGCTATCGGTGCCGAAGGCTTGGCGGATGCCGCGCTGCTTATAGGTCGCAAACGGCCACATGATGCGGCTGCGCTCCAAGCCCAGGTCGCGCTCCGGACCACCCGGGTCGAGCGTGATATGACAGGGCTGGCTCGAGGCAATGACGTTGAGTTTGCGCAGACGATCGATGTCCTCAGGCAGCAGATTCTCCAAATGCTCAAGCGTATTATGGCCGTGCTGGGGCAAGCCGTAGAGCTCTGCCGCCTCCTCGAAGATATCGAGTGCGGCATGAATGGCGCCGTCGCCGATAACGTGGATGCGCACGGTGTGACCGCGCTCCGCGGCAGCGAGGACCAGCTTGCGCATACGCTCGGCAGGAACCGTCAGACGACCCTGATCGCCCGGAAAGCGCGGGTTGGTATAGGGCTCAGTGAGGTATGCGGTATGCTCGCTCGACACGCCGTCGAAGAACTGCTTAAAGCCTGGCGCCGAGAGCAGCGCGTTGTTTGCGTAGCGGGTCTGGAGTTCTTCCAAGCGCGACTGGTCATCCAGCAGCGTGGGGAACAGATGGGCTCGGATGCCCAGCTTGCCGGCTGCCTGCAGTTTGTCGTAGACGTCGTCGCGGATAAAATCGCAGCCCGGCATGGGCATGAGCGACATATCGCAGATCGAGGTGATGCCCTGCTCGGCCATACGCCTCATTTGATCGGCGTAAGCGCTTGCGATGCGATCCTCCCCCAGCCACTCAAGGCAGCGCGGTAGCAGCTGCATGGCAGCCGCCTCGTGAGCAATGCCCGTGAGCTCGCCGTTTGCGTCCTTGTCGTAGCTGCCGCCTGCTGGTGGCTCGCTGTCGCGCGTGACGCCGAGCGCCTCGAGTGCGCGGCTGTTGAGCCACAGCGTGTGCCCGTCGCCCGAATACATAACACAGGGACGATCGGGGAATGCCACATCGAGCGACGCCTTGGTAGGATGCTCGGGCGGGTCCCAACGGTAGTCGCGCCAGCCCTGCGTCACAACCCAAGCGTCACTAGGCAGGTCCTGGGAAAACTCGAGCGCATGTTGCACCAACGCCGCCTCGGACGTGCCCATATCCATGAGCATGTACGGCGAGGAACCGACCGAGGTATGGAAGAAGTGCAGATGAGCGTCATGGAAACCGGGGCAGACAAACTGCTCGCCGTAGTCGATAACCGACGTAGCGGCAGGAGCGGCGGCGATCACGTCATCGGGCGCACCGACTGCGACGATACGGTCGCCTGCGATGGCAATCGCCAGCTCGCGGGCGGTATCGATGCCGTCTTGCGCGGTAAAGACGTTCTTGGAGCGGATAATCCGATCGATATGTTGCATGGGCATCCCCATCTCTGGCAGGAAATTCAACACCCCCGAGTGTACTCCCCCGCCCTTGTAACAAAACCCCAAGCGGCAAACGGCAACTTTACCAGCCCTAGCGGCAGGTGGCATACTGGAGAGAGCCTGTACGATTTTGCGATCAACCCAGCAAGGAGCAAATCGACCATGACGAAGACCAAGGCACAGCAGATTATGGCGGCGACCGAGGCTCGCGCGGCTGACGACGTCACCGCGGCCATCAAAGATATCGCTACCGAGTTTGAGCCCTATATCATCAAGCAGCGCCGCCACTTCCATAAGCACCCGGAGCTGAGCCTTGCCGAGGAGCGCACGACCTCCGACATCGCCAACCAGCTCGACGCCATGAATATCCCCTACGAGCGCCCCCTTAAGACGGGTCTGGTGGCGACCCTTCGCGGCACCGCACCCGACGCTTATCACGAGGACGGCACGCCACGCCGCCGCATCCTGCTGCGCGCCGACATCGACGCCCTGCCCGTCACCGAGCAGACCGGCGAGGAGTTCGCCAGCGTCAACGAGGGCTGCATGCACGCCTGCGGCCACGACTGCCATATCGCCATGATGCTCGGAACGCTGCAAATCCTGCGCCATATGACCGACGACATCCACGGCGAAGTCCGCATCGTATTCCAGCCCAGCGAGGAAAACGGCCAGGGCGCTAAGCTCATGATCGGCACGGGTGTGCTCGACGGCGTCGATGGCGCCTACGCCGCGCACATCTGGAGTGAGGTCGACGCCGGCACCGTGAGCTGCGAGCCCGGACCGCGCATGGCCAATACCGACTGGTTCCGTATCGACGTACGCGGCACCTCGTGCCACGGCGCCATGCCCCAGCGCGGTCACGACGCCGTTATGGTGGCCGCAGAGATCGTCAACGCCCTGCAGACCATCGTCTCGCGCGAAATCAGCCCCTACGAGCCGGCCGTCATCACCGTCGGCGAGCTGCACGGCGGCACCGCGCGCAACGTTATCGCCGGCACGGCCTACCTCGCCGGCACAGTGCGCACCTACGGCGATTCGACCCACGAGGAAATGCCGGAGCTCATGCGCCGCATCGTGGAGCATACCGCGGCAGCTCTGGGCGCCGAGGCAGAGCTCACCGACTACACCATCGCCAACTACAAGGTCGAAAACGACGCCGCC
Source organism: Collinsella sp. (assembly GCA_031295725.1). Taxonomy (GTDB): domain Bacteria; phylum Actinomycetota; class Coriobacteriia; order Coriobacteriales; family Coriobacteriaceae; genus Collinsella. Next base: position 18,663 of record JAUMNV010000139.1, on the reverse strand, counting down.
TCAAGCGAGCGCTGCCGTCAGGCTGTAATCAAGTGCCTAGGCCCCACCGGACAAGGCCATTATCGCGGCACGCTTTCGGGCGAGGATTTTTCGGAGTACCTGCGTCGCGTACCGGGCGTGCTCGCCTTTGTAGGTACGCGCAACCCCAAGATTGGCGCCACGTACGCCCAACATTCCTGCTTCTACAAGATCGACGAGACCGTGCTGGCAAAGGGCTCCATGGTGGCCGCCCAGTATGCTATCGACTTTTTGGCCGAGCCCACGCAAGAGGAGCTCGACGGCCCCGCGATTACCGCGGTCGCCGAAACCAACCCCGATCTGGCCGCCAAGTTGCGCTCTGCCAAGGCGACGACCGCCGAGGCTCGCGACGCCATCCATGATGCCCGAACGGCTCGCCATGCCGCGATCAAGGGCATCCACGACGCACGCGCTGCCGCACGCCGTGAGGAGAAGCACGACGAGTAATCGATTCGCTGGCATCTCGCAGTCATAGCCACATCGCGATGTCAAAGCGGGGGCGGACGTTTCGACACGTCCGCCCCCGCTCATTTATCAAGCGCTATTTCTACCATTTCTACCCCGTCCCAAATGGCAGGCGGCATGGCTACTCGTCCTGAGGGTCCTCGTCGGAGCTTGGCTCGGACGCCGACTCAGGTGCAGGTGCCGGCTCAGGCTCAGGCTCAGGCGCAGGCTCGGGCTCAGATGCCGTCTCAGACTCGGACGCCGGCTCAGGCTCGGTCGCGGGAGCGGGTGCAGGTGCCGGCTCAGGCTTGGGTTCGGGCTCAGGCGCGACATCCGGAGAGCTGTAACCCGAGGGAGCGGACTTCTTCTCGAAGGGCAATACAAAAGTCAGGACGTCGTCCTTATCCTCATCGGCCCACTCGCTTGCATAGCGTGCGGCCCAATAGCCAACGGCACGGTGCTTGAGCATCTTGCCAAAGACCGTAAGAAATACGGTGACGAAAGCGACCAGCACCAAGAACAGCGCGAGCGTGACGCCACCGCCGGTAACAATTGCCTCAATACCCGTAGGACGATAGTAGTAGCTATACATACCGACAGAGGCAATGGCGCCAAAGACGACCGTCAAGATCCATGTGACAACGTTGGCGACCAGGCCCGTCAAAAACTCGGGAAGGAACGAAGCACAGAACAGCTTGGTCTTGTTGTGCTTAAACGCCGCCCAGACCTTATCGAGCGAAAACGCGCTCTCGACACGCCCGGTCACCGCAAAGTGCATCACGGCGATGTCGGCGAACATCTTAAAGAAGACACCCAGAATCGCCGAGGCAATTAGCGCCAGAACAAGCAGGCCAAGCGAGCCAAACAGCGCAGCCTCGAGCGCATAAGAGCCGTAATAAGAATACGAGCCCGCAGCGCCAATTACCACGCCCTCCACCAGCGAAAGCGCTACACCGATAACGGGAATGGCAGCGATAACCTCGAGCACGACCGAAATAACGCTCGAAAAGACTCCGAGACCAAACGACGTGGAACGCATCAGCGGACGATCCATGCCGTCATCGATCTTAAGCGACAGATCGCGACCCCACTCGATGCCAAAGCCGGAACCGCACACGCTCGCAATGCAAGCTGCCAAAAAGCCGATGGCAGCCGCAATGCCGCCAATAACGGGAATAAACAACACGAGCACCGACACAACGCAAATCAGCGCCGGCAAAAACGCGATTTGGCATACACGCTGAAGCACACCCGGAGTCTTGGTCATATCTTGGAACGCCTGAGCCACACAGCCCTTTGGCGCATTCGCCACGGGCGGTTGCGGAACAAACTGCTGAGGCTGAGGTTGACCCTGAGGGGCGGAGGCTGCAGCACCAGCATTAGGAGCACCACACACGCCGCAGAACTTGTCGTTATCGCCCATAGGGGCGCCACACTGCGAGCAGAACATAGAATCATCCCTTCGTATCTTGAACAAATCACTTGGATCGCAAACGATGTCTTTAGCATCATTATTGCCCAATGTGGGGTCAAATACTCAAAGATGACCGATTTGCAAGATACACGGCGCCAGCAGGCGGTTCGTTGAATACGTCTGTGCTAGTTCGTTCCGCGGAAGCCCTTGCCGACGATCTCGGAGCTGTCGACAATCGTGATAAAGGCACCCGGATCGACCTCGCGCGCATAACGGCGCAGCTGCACGGCCTCGCGACGGCTCAGCACGCTCATGATCACCGTCACGCACTTGCCCGAGAAGGCACCGTAGCCGCGGCTGATGGTCGCCGTACGGTTGAGATGCTTGACGATAAACTCCTCGACCTTAAGGGGCTCGGAGCAAATGACCGTGCAGACTTTGCGCAGGTGAATGCTCTCAATGGCTTTGTCGACCACAAGCGTCTTGGCAAACAGGCCGAGCACGCAATACAGACCGACACGCGGGCCATACAAAAAGGCCGCGATGGCCACGATGCCGATATCAACCAACAGCAGCGCGCGGCCAATCTCGAGCGTCGTGCGGCGCTTGAGGATCATGGCAAGAATGTCCGTGCCGCCCGTCGAGGCGCCGATGTCAAAGACAATGGCGCTGCCGAGCGCCGGAAGGATCACGGCAAAGCACAGGTCAAGCCACATATCGCCCGTCAGAGAGACATCGGTCGGGATAAAGAGCTCAAAAAGCGAAACATAGGCGGACAGCGCAAACGAGGCGAAGACGCTCCACAGGATTGCCTTGCGCTCCAAAAAGATAAAGCCCAAGACGACGAGAACCGCGTTGATAATCCACATAAAAACGCCGACGGGCAGGGTCGGGAACAGCGTGGACAGAATGACCGACACGCCCGAGGTGCCGCCAAAAGCAAAGTGATTAGGGGTTTTAAACGCGACGATGGCAAAGGCCGTGAGGATCAGGCCCAAATTGAGCTCGGCAAAAAAGCGCGGAAAGCCCGGCTCCTGGCTGCGCTTGCGACCAGCGCGCTCGCCCCGCTCGATAACATCGCGATCGACCACGCGCTCCATCGGCACTACGGGAGGACGATGCACCTCCTCGGCAGCACGCGACGCCGCCTCTGCCGCAGCGGCCTCAATTGCCCATGCCTTGCTTTCTGTTTCGTGCTCGTCGGCCATTACGGCAACCCCTCGTTAACAATTTGGAAACAATGCGCCCATTAGGGTAACGCGGAACGCGACGATTGCAACCCCTAGTTAGACGAGCGGTATGCCCACATCGGGGGGCATACAAATAACGGCCGGCCACGCTTTTGCTTGCGCGGTCGGCCGTTTAACGTTTTCGCAGATAAAGCCTGCCAAAACAAACCTGTCCCTTTTTGGAAGGTTACTCGTGCTGGCTGGTGCGGTGCTCGTACTCCTCGGGGGTGATGACGTCCTCGATGCGCAGGTTGACGCCCGCCACCTCAAGGCCGGTCATCGCGGCAAGGCGCTCGGTGACACGTGCCTTGACATCGTCGAAGATCGCGGGCGCATAGGCGCCGTACTCGATAATGACGGAGATGTTGACGACCACGCGATTGTCATCGGTGACCTCAACCGTCACGCCCTTGGTCAGATTCTCGGCACCAAACTGCTCCTGCACAAAGTGCATAAGGTTACCCTTCATACCCAGAACGTGCGGAACCTCGCGGGTGGCCATGGCAACGATCTTCTCGATCACACCGTTGGAATAGGTCAGCGAGTCCTCGGACTCGTCTGTTTCCTCGTCCATCTCCTCGTTGTCCTCGTCCGCATCGGACTCGGCCTCGACGAGCGCCTCATCCTCGAGCGTTACGTCCTCCGCCTCGGCGGCGACGGTCTCGTCTGCCTCGAGCTCGGTATCGGCTACATCGACCTTCGTGTTAAAAGCCATGGTTCCTCCTTATGCCTGCCGCGGATGCGACAGTCGAATACGTATTAGCGGCCGCTAAACAGACGGCCGAAGAAGTTGACGATACCGTTCTCGCCGTCGCGAATCTGGCCGATCACGGCGCCGATCAGCACAAAGAATGCGATGACGAGCGTGTCCCACAGGCCGAGCGTGAGCACCAACACGGCGAGGATAAAGCCAGCGACGGCACCGAGCGTGGTGTTGGGATGACGCACAGCATAGCTCCAGATGGCAGCGCCCGTACCCTTGATGAGACCCATAGCCTCGTCAAAATCCGCGGCCGCCGCGTCTTGTAACTCAGTTGCCTCTGCTTTGGAATCAACAGGTTCGTTCGCCGGCGTGGCGCTCTGGTCAATCGTCAGGCGCGGCGTACGAGCGGTCTTATCTTGATTGGTATCACTCACCGGAAACCTCCACGGTCTGGATTGTAGTCTTGGACGGCAAAAAACGGACGCGCGTGGTCGTACCCGGCGTGCCGAGCATGGCGTCGCAAGCTTCCTCGATGCGCTGCTGCATCGCGGTAGCCAGAGATGCCACGTCCTTATCGTCAAGCGCGATAGCCTCAACCTTAAATCGGACGTGCGAATCGTCGGGGCCTTGGACGCGGGCCTCGACATGCTCGACCATCACGCGGTCGTCGCGCTCGGCAGCAGCCCTAGCACACGAAGAAAGCGCCGCAAGGGTGACCTCGATATTGCGCTCCCCCGCCGGATGCACACAGGACGGCTCGCGACGAGCAAACATCAGGCGGAAGAAGCTTACCAGCACGCCAATCGCCACAACTCCGCCGCATGCCGTCACAACAATGCGCGGCATGGGGTCGCGCATCAGCAGCATAAAGCGATACGTATACGGCCCCCAAAACTGGCAGACAAGCGTACCCAGCGCCACGATGGCGGCGGCAAGATACACGATCGCTAGGGCTCGTTTGAGTACGCGCACGCGGCGCTCCCTTCAAATCTCGGCTCTCGAAATGCAAAACGGTTCGCATCATTATAAAAGAGCCGGGTCCGGTGCTCTACGCACGCGGATCCGGCTCATCTATTCCACGAGGCTTGCATGCTCGCTTCATTATGCCCAGATATGCACGGCTCAATCCGTGCAGGCGCTACTCCTCCTCGAGGGCAGCGATGACCTCGTCGGTCATGTCCATGGTGCTGTAAACATCCTGGACGTCGTCGAGCTCCTCAAGACGGTCGATGAGGCGCTGAACCTTCTTGGCGTCGGCGCCAGAAACCTCGGTCGGGGTGGTCGGGACCATGGTGGTCTCGGAGCCCTTGACCTGGACGCCCTGCTCCTCGAGCGCCTTGGAGACAGCCATAACGTCGTTGGCAGCAGTCCAGACGATCCACTCCTCGCCGGCGTCCTCGTAGTCCTCGCCGCCGGCCTCGGCGATGGCCATCATGAACTCATCCTCGTCACCGGCAGCACCGTTGGCGATCATGGTCTCCTTCTTGGCGTTCTCGTCCAGGATCTCCTTGGCGACGACGATCTGGCCCTTGCGCTCAAACTGGAAGGCGACGGAGCCGGAGGTGCCCAGGTTGCCACCAGCGTGGGAGAAGGCGGAACGGACATCAGCGGCGGTACGGTTGCGGTTGTCGGTCAGGCAGTCGACGTAGACGGCGACACCGGCGGGACCGTAGCCCTCGTACACGATGTTCTCGTAGACGGCAGCGTCGGCACCCGAACCAAAAGCCTTGTCGATAGCGGACTTGATCTTGTCCTTAGGCATGGACTGAGCCTTGGCCTTAGCAACGGCAGCGGCGAGGCTGGCGTTGTTCTCGGGCAGCGGGTCGCCGCCAAGACGGGCAGCAACGGTGATGTTGCGGCTCAGCTTGGAGAAGAGGGCGGAACGCTTGGCGTCCTGCGCGCCCTTACGATGCTTGGTTGTGGCCCACTTAGAGTGTCCGGACATACGTGTCTCCTATCGGTTTCGACCTAAAGCCCAGCGCAGATGCTCGGGCAATATAAACAAACGTCGTTATGATATACCTACTGGCCTGCGAGATAAACCCCAAAATGAAGGCGTCGTGATGATGCAGCCCCTTAGTGCAAAGTAACCTGTCCCCTTTGCACCAAATTAGGACCAGAGGAGGTCGCTGCGGGTGATGGTGGCGCCAATGGCAAAGGGCATGCAGGCGATGACCGGATACAGGTAGCGCATGTAGGTCGAGCCGTTGCAGGGACCGATCAGGCACACGGCGAGCACGCCCAGCAGCGGCACCCAAATGGCCAGCCCGCGCCACGAATGACGACGTAGCAGATAGACCACCACGGCGATCATGATCCACACATAGGTGGCCGAGCTCATGGTGAGCGAGATAAACGGGATGCGCTGCACCGCCACGCGATACAGGTTGATCAGGTGGTCGCACCAGCGTACAACCTTGCTATCGACCGGATGGAAGTCGAAGTACTTGAGGTTATCGGGCTTTGCCATGATCTCGGCACTACGCGCCGTGCTGTAGACCCAGGCATCGCGCGCGCTCGGATAAAAATAACCATAGTAGTTATTGATAAGCGCCGAAATATAGCACTCGGGATCCTTCTTAAACATCTGAGCCCATACCTCAAAATAGGCATCGATGTCCTCCTGCGAGGCATACTCGTTAAAGCAGTTCTTGACGGCATCGGACTTGTCGGGGTTGTAGCGGCGGCCCAGGTTCTCGTACTTGAGTACGCGATCGATCACGGCACGCTCTTCGTCGGTCACCAAGCCGTCGCAAGGAGCCTCCACAATGGTGCCGTCCTCCTTAACCGTGGGGTTGACGCCCGAGTTGAGGCCGTCGTGCTTTTGGACGAAACGAGCCGTCTGCTGGAACGGAATCGAGAGGATTTCGCGCTTGGAACCAGGCGTGATATCGTGCGCCGGCATAAAGACCTTGGTGAAGTACATATTAGAGGCAAGGCAGAGCGCGAGCACCGCGAGGACACCGACCCAGCGGAAGCGCGGGATGGCGCCCGAAGGCGCAGCACCAGTCTGCTTGGCTGCACGACGAGCCACATGCGGGTCCCATGCGCTAAACGCCGCCGCGATTACGCATGCCGCCAGGGGAAACACCAGGCCGCCGTTGCGCAAAAACGTGGAACCCATGGCGCCCAGAGCAAGCAGCAGCCAGTCGTGGCGCGCAAAGAGCACGGGGGCTTTCTCGCCCGCTCGCTCAACATTGGCATCACGACGGGGCAAGCCACATGCCACGAGCTTGACGGTCTGTACCAGCAGCACCAAGAACGCGTCGGCAAAAAGCACGTCTTTGGTGAGCAACGCCGCGTAGTTAGAGAACATCGGCATAAACGCAAAGAACAGCAGGATCGCACCGCGAACCGGCAGGCTCACGCCCAGTTTGCGCAGCGACGAAATGGAATAGGCCATGCAGGCGGCCGTGATGACGAACTGAGCACAGGTGTAGATGGCAAGACCCGCGTTAGCGCTGTTGAACAGCGAAAGCCCCAGCTGAACGCACGAGCCGATAATGGCCGTGTGCACTACGGGATGATGCCCGTTGAGCAGCACGTTGGGGTTGAGTAGGCGCAGGTAGTCGCTCGTGCCGTTGGGATAGTTGAACCACTGGCGAATCTGCGCACCCGTATCTCCCATAAAAAGACCGGGCAGCGAAGCGATGAGCGTGGGCGCCCAGGCGACCATAAGCACCAGGAAGGGCTCGGCAAAGGGATGGACCGAGAGCACGGCGTGAGTCACACGCCATACGCGGCCAAAGTGCGCTTCGGAAAACGGAATGCGCCGAGAGCTCAGCCAATCTAGACACTCAAAGGCAAGGTAGAAGGCAACGATCGCCAGGAGCATCCAGCCCGCGCCGCCAATCCAGGCGCAGATGATGCGAGCTTTATCGCCAAGGACAATCTCGGCCGAGTCGGTGAGATCGTAGCTGCGGCCGAACACCATGCAGATGGCAAAGAACAGCGACGGCAGAATGACCGATGGACGCCAGGTGTCGCCACGGCCAAAGAACACGTAGCGAAACGGCAAGGTGAGCAGGCAGGCAAGTGCAAGCAGCATGACCGCGTCGGTATGGCCGGCAAACGAGAGGAGCACCTCGTAGCACACGTACAGCATGCCCGAGGCTTTGGGGTCAATCGCCAAGACTGCGTTGCTCGACACCGGGGCAGGATCGATGGAAAACGCCGTGGTCGCCAACAGCGCGAGCAAAAATGCGATGAGCGTCTGCTTGGCGGGGTAGCGCTTAAACCAGACGATGCGGGCAGCGTCGCGCGCAGCCGTTGTGGAGAGGTCGGAATCCTTCACAGTCCGAAAGCCTTTCTAGAAACCTGCCAAAAAGGGACAGGTTTATTTTGGCAGGTTTTATCTGGGGAAACGTTACGGTTCTGTCATCGTCGCCCAGCGAACCACCACAAAGGTTCCTGTCCCCTTTGTGGTGGTTTTGGTGGTTAGGCGTCCAGGTAGACGCGCTGGGGCTGGTTGCGGCGACGAGCAAAGATGATGAGCGCCAGGCCCGCGATTACGAGCGGCAGGCTCAGCAACTGGCCCATGGTGATAACGCCACCCAGTAGATAGCCCAGCTGCGCATCGGGCACGCGCACAAACTCAATGAGGAAGCGGACGATGCCGTAACCCATCACAAACACGCCCATAAACGTGCCTTGGGGCAGTAGCGGCTTTTTGCGGCTGAGCACCTGCAGAATGCAAAAGAGCACGATGCCCTCAAGAAATGCCTCGTAGAGCTGGGAGGGGTGACGCGGCATATCGCCCGCGGTGCCACCGAAGACCACGCCCCAGGGCAGATCGGTCGGCTTGCCCCACAGCTCTCCGTTGACAAAGTTGGCACAACGACCCAGGCACAAGGCCAGCGGCGCGCCTATGACGGCAAGGTCTGCCAAAGTCCATGCATCGAGCTTATACATGCGGCACACAATGATGCCGCCGATAATGCCGCCCACCAAACCGCCATGGAAGCTCATGCCTCCCTCGTTGGTGGCAAAGATCTCGAGCGGGTGCGCCCAGTAGTAGCCATCACCGTAAAAGACGACGTAGAACAGGCGCGCACCGATAATGAGGCCAAAGACCACGCCGACCACGACACTCGTCAGGTCGTCAATCGTGATGTTAAAGCCCCAGCGACGCTGTGTACGGTACATGACGACCGCCGTGAGCAGAGCGCCGACCACGTAGGCCAGGCCGTACCAGTAAATCGTGATAGGCCCCGCCGAAATCGCGACGGGATCAAGCATATGGTAGAAGTCGTTGAGCATGTCGACCCTCCTACTCCCTACATACAAATGCGGCCGCGGGCCTTGCGCTCGCAGCCGCATATTTGGGCGTAACGTCTATGCGGAGTATGCCGTCCGCAGCTTTCGCAGCTTAGAACGGCGCGTACTCGTCGTACAGGTCCTCGGCCTCGCCGGAGGCATTGACCTGCTCAACGCGGGTAACGCCGGGCACATGCTCCTTTAGGATACGCTCGATACCCATGGACAGGGTCAGCGAGCTCATGGGGCAGCCGGCGCAGGCGCCCTGCAGCTCCAGCTTGACGACACCCTCGTCGTCGACGCCCACATACTCCATATCGCCACCGTCGGCTTGCAGGTTGGGGCGAATCTCTTCAAGAACCTTCTTAAGCAGCTCTTCGTTAACAGCCACAGGGGCTCCTTTCTCACAATTACGCGGGCGCGCCCGCGGACAGGGGCTATGTTACTACAGCCATGTACCCGCTTAGGCGCCAGCCATGCGTGCGGACACGACTTTCACGAGCGGTCAATTTGGGACGGGGCTCTTTGAGCTGCGTTCGTCGCCAGATAGCGACAACGCATATTACTGTCGAGCCTGTCCCCCGGTACCAATCTGGACATCGACGATAACCTGGCGGTAGCTGATGCCGCAAGAGTCGAGAATGCGGCGGCTGATACGGCCGTCATCGGTGTCGGCATACTTATTGTCCAGGTAGACGACCTCGCCCACACCCACCTGCGCCAGGATCTTGGCGCAGTCATGGCACGGGAACAGCGTGACGTAAACCGTGGAACCCTCGAGATCCTTGAGCGAGCCACGGTAGTTGAGCACGGCGTTGGCCTCGGCATGGACCACGTAGTTGTGCTTGTCCTGCAGCGGGTCGTCGCTCGTACCCCACGGGAAAAAGTCATCGTTGAGCGCCGAGGGTGTACCGTTGTAGCCCACCGAAAGGATGCGGTGGTTGGTGTTGGCGATGCACGCACCCACCTGCGTGTTGGGGTCCTTGCTGCGGCGCTGCGCGGCGATGGCCACGCTCATAAAGAACTCGTCCCAGCTAATGACGTCCAGGCGCTTGCCTGACGAAGTTTGATGAAGATCGTCCGACATGGCAGACACCTCCGTAATCGCAATAGTTTGACCCATTGTAGCAGGTGAAAGGTGGAGGCGTTTGTCCCACCGGCGCCCTCACTTTTACACGCGGCGGGGCTTTTGGTTGATGCGGTAGAGCTCGGCGAGACCCCGCAGCGTCAGCGCGTCGTCTACCGTCAGGCTATGGCCGACCAACGCCGCGAGCGCCTCGGCATCATCGCCGGTGATGATGATGGGCACGCTGCCCTCGCCCGCCGCCTTGGTCGAGCGCATCTCGGCAAGCACCATATCGAGCATGCCGTCGATGCGGGCCACCTCGCCCAAGACCACGCCCGAGCGCATGGCCTCGCGCGTGTTGCGACCGATCACATGCGTGGGTGCCGAGGGCTCGACCTGCGGCAGGCGCGCCGCAGCGGCCGAAAGCGAGCGGGCGCCAAGTGCCAGACCCGGCGCGATGACGCCGCCGACAAAGGTTCCGCGCGTATCGATGACCTCGATATTGGTCGTCGTGCCCAGGTCGATCACGATGCACGGAGAGCCGTAGACGGCACGGGCCGCCACGGCATCGGCGATGCGGTCGGGGCCGATCTCGGCCGGGTCGTCGTAGTGCACGGGCATGCCGGTCTTGAGGCCCGGCCCCACGGTGAGCACGCGCCCCGTGCAGGTACGGGAAAGAGCCGCCTTCCACGGGCGCTCGAGCGCCGGCACCACGCAGCTCAGCACGGCCGCCGTGGGCACGAGCGCGCCGGGCATGCCCGCATCAGCCGCCAGCGCGGCCATGACTTGAGCGAGCCTCATGCGAGCCTCATCGGCCGTGATGCTCGACGGCGTCGTGATCTCGCACGTCGCAAGCGGACATTCCTGCGCCGCGGCCGAATCCTCGGCAAACAGGCCAAAGCGAATGAACGTATTGCCCACGTCGACCGTCAATATATATGCGCACCCATTAAGCATCGTCGGCGCTCCTTTCGTCTGTCCAGCAGTATATCGCCTACCTAAACCAGTCATCCCAAAATGACTAGCTTGCCGCTATACTGGTGCGCGGTCGCGCGCGAGCTCACGCGGCGGCCCTTGGTAACCCGACTTCCCGCGCCGTATCCGTAGCGGCGCTCCCGGGGGAAGCGGATATACGCAAAGGAGTTCTATATGAGCAATCCCTCGAACCGCGCTTCGATGCGCGGGCAACTCACACTGCGCGGCGTCGTCATCGGCGTCCTTGGCTGCGTGATCATCACGGCAAGCTCGGCCTACACCGCCCTCAAGATGGGCGCACTCCCCTGGCCGATTATTTTCGCTGCCGTCATCTCGCTGTTCTTCCTGAAGCTCATGGGCAACGCCAGTCTCAACGAGGCCAACGTCACCCACACCATCATGTCCGCGGGCGCCATGGTCGCCGGCGGTCTGGCGTTTACCATCCCGGGCGCCTGGATGCTGGGCTACGCCGATCAGATCAGCTGGCTCGACATGTTTATCGTGGCGCTCGCCGGCACCATCTTGGGCCTTCTGGCCACCGCGCTCATCCACCGCCACTTTATCGTGGACGCCGCACTGGAGTTTCCCACCGGCAACGCCGCAGCTCAGACCTTGCGCGCGACCGAGGCTGGCGGCAAAACAGGCAAGCAGCTCTTTGGCTCCATGGCCGTCGCCGGCATCTACAGCGTGCTTCGCGACGCTCTGGGCGTGGTGCCCAGCATGCTGTGCACGCCCAATATCCCCGGCGTGACCTTTGCCATCTATAACTCGCCCATGCTGCTCTCCATCGGCTTTTTGGTGGGCTTCGCCCCGGTCGCCTTCTGGTTTGCCGGCGCGCTGCTGGGTAACTTTGGCATCATCGTGGGCGGCACCGCTGCCGGTCTATTCGACGTTGTGACTGCGCAGGGCATCGTCAAGTCCCTCGGTATGGGCCTCATGATGGGCTTTGGCGTCGCCGTCGTCCTCAAGGACATCCTGCCACAGGTCGCCGGTATCGTCCGCGGCCTCGCCGCCGACAGCTCCACCGACACCGACGAGCAGTCGCTCATCTCGGGCTCCCTTAAGCTCGACGCCGGCATCATCGGCCTGGGCACCGCAGCCATCGCCGTGATCATCGCCATCGTGCTCGACCTTGGCCCCGTTCCGGCCGTCATCGTGACGCTGTTCACCTTTGTCACCACCATCATGAGCGCGCAGAGCTGCGGCCAGACGGGCATCGACCCCATGGAGATCTTTGGACTCATCGTCATGCTCATCGTGGCGGCCTTTGCACAGATCGCCCAGGTTAAACTGTTCTTTATCGCCGGCATCGTGGCCGTAGCGTGCGGCCTTGCGGGCGACGTCATGAACGACTTTAAGGCCGGCGCCGTGCTGGGCACCAACCCGCGCGCACAGTGGATCGGCCAGGCCATCGGCGGCATCGTGGGCGCCCTGGTCGCCGCCGCCGTCATGGTCGCGCTCGTCACTGCCTATGGTCCGAACGCCTTCGGTCCCGACAAGAGCTTTGTGGCCGCGCAGGCAAGCGTCGTCGCCACCATGGTCTCGGGCATCCCGAGCGTGCCGTGGTTTGCGGGCGGCTTTATCGCCGGCATCGTCATGTACTGGCTCGGCATTCCGGCCATGATGATCGGCCTGGGCGTGTACCTGCCGTTCTACATGTCGCTCACGGCATTCCTGGGCTCCTGCGTCAAGCTCGCCTACGACAAGTGGGCCGCGCACCGCGACGCCGCCGCCGGCCTTTCGAACGAGGAGAAGGCCGCCAAGGACGCTGCCTTCCAGGAACAGGGCCTGGTTGTCGCCAGCGGCCTGCTCGGCGGCGAGTCCATCGTTGGCGTTATCCTGGCGTTCATCTCCGTGGGCTTGAGTCTGCTGGGCTAAACCCAACAACAACGTACCCGTGCAGAGCGCGGGGTCGGAGACCATCCGGCCCCGCGCTTTTTTGTATCTGCCGAAACCCTCGGCTTCAACCTCGTTTGACGCGCCCCCTTTACCTACTCGTCTAAGTTTCACGTCAAGATGACCACCCCGCCTGCCGCGGTGTAGAGTAGAGGCAGCGGGCGCGATGCATAGTCCGCGGCGAAGCGAGGTGAACATGAAACTCGATAACCAGCAGCTCAAGCGACTGCGCGAGCGCCATCACCGGCGCCACGGCATCCGCCCTGCCTATAGCGAGGTCATGGAGAACGCCGGCCGCTTCCTGAGGCGCGCATTCAACATTCGCGAGGGTCGCGCCCCCTATCACGTGATTCGCAAGCGCTTTGTAAACGGGGCGCGCCTGACCGGCTCTCACCTGTGCATCCTCATCATCGCCATGCTCATCGCGAGCATCGGCCTCGATATCGATTCGGACATCGCCATTGTGGGCGCCATGCTCATCTGCCCGCTCATGGGCTCGGTTCTTGCCATGGCATACGGCATCGCCACGCTCGACCGCGAGATTACCCTCGAGGCAATTGCCGGCCTCGCGCTGCAGATGGTCCTTTGCCTGATCACTTCCACGCTGTATTTTAAGCTCTCGCCCCTTGGCACCACCACGGCCGCCATCATCGATAACTCGACACCCACCGTATGGGACCTTGCCGTCGCGCTCGCGGGCGGCTTTGCGGGCGGGCTGGGCAACTCACGCGACCAGGAACCCGCCACGCTCATCGCCGGCGTGGCCGTGGCAACCGCGCTCATGCCGCCCCTGTGCGCGGCGGGCTATGGCATCGCCATTGCAAGTGGGTCACTGTTTCTCTCAGCACTTTATGAGTTTGGCATCAACGTGGTCTTTATCGCACTGGCTGCCGAAGCCGTGCTGCTTCTTTTGCGCGTGCCGCTCAAGCGCGACCTCAACGACGACGGTATTGTGACTGCCGAGGAAAACGCCGAGGTCAACGAGCTGTCACACAAGGTGCGCCGCCGCATCATCGTGGGTACGGTAATCTTTGCCATCCCCTGCATCGTTATGACCGCGGGGTCCATTGGCTCAGCGCAGGCCGGCGTGCAAGACGGCTACGGCGTCACCGAGACCACGCGCGAGCTTGCCGCGGTGCTGCCAGGCTTCAAGGATTACACCGTCGCCGTCGAGACTTCGGCTACCGAAGGCGAGGAAGAGGGCCTTGTCGAGCGCGAGGTTGTCGCTCACGTGACGACAAGCGAGGCACTCGGGGCGCACGACCGCCGCATTGCCCGCAAGCTCATCGACCTCAATGTGCCCGAACTCGGTCGCGTGGAGTTTGACGTGGAGTGATGCCGGCGCGGGATGTTGCAAAGCGCACATAGCAGCTCAGGGTATCGGCGCCAAAGGGGTCGACTTTGACAAACGGGGCAGTTTCGTCGCAGCCGTCTTCGCTACTCGATCCCATGTCGTCACCATCGAAGAATTCCATCGCTGCCGCTTCCTTCATATTCCAGGGCACTTGCCAAGCTCTGTCCAATTATGACTCGAAGCTTAACAAACGCCTCTTAAGGCTAGCTTAGGCTCGAGGCAGCCGGAGCTGTTAGCCACAAGATGCACAGGGGACGCAGGAATGCGATGATCCGTTTTCCTCCGTCCCCGAGGGATCATTTTTTAGTACTTGAAGAAGCCCTCGCCCGAGCTTTCGCCCAGCTTGCCTTCGTCGAGCATCTGCTTGAGGACGGATGCCATGGCCTTAAAGTTGTAGGGCATCATCATCTTTTTGAGCAACGGGCTCACCAGGCCCGGAACCTTCTGGTACTGCATGACGATGTTGTAAGCCGTCTGGATACCAACCGTATCGAATACGCGGAACGGACCCTTGGGGGCGCCGGTGCCACGCGTCCATGCGAGGTCGATGCTCTTGGGATCGCTCACGCCCGAGACATACAAGTCGAGGCCCGAAAGCAGCCATGGCACCAGCATGGAATTGAGCAGGTAGCCGTTCTTTTCCTTGTTGACGGGCAGGGCAAGCATGCGAATGTCGTTGGCGAAGTCGACGAGCTCGTCGAAGTAGCGCTTGTCGGTTTGGTCCTGCGCCATGACCTCGGTCATGTTGTTCTTCCAGATGGAGTTGGCAAAGTGCAGCGACAGGTACTTCTCGGGGCGACCAGTGTACTTGGCAAAGGTGCTCGGCAGCAGCGTAGAGGAGTTCGTCACGACGACGGTCTTTTGCGGGAGAACCGGGGCGAGCTTTTTGTAGAAGTCGATCTTTGCCTGGGTGTCCTCGGCCATAGACTCGATGACCAAGTCGGCATCGGCCGCTGCCTTGGCAAGATCGAGCTCCAGCTTGAGTGTGGAGTAAGCACGCTCGACGGCGGCGAGTACCGCCTCCTTGTCGAAGGGCTGGCCACTATCGGCGATACCGGCGCACCACTCGCCTGTGCCATCCGCCATGCCCTCGATTGCCGCGATGTACTCCTCGCGCACATGATCGATCTTGGGCTGAGTGCGGCCGATGCTGCCCTCGCTGCGCAGCCAGATCGTCACATCAAAGCCGCAGTAGGCAGCCTGAAAGGCAATCTGGCTTCCCAACACGCCGCCACCGGCAACACAAACGGTCTTGTAGCTCATGGAACGGTCCTCTCTTACGTAATTCCATAGATGTGTATTTATTCAACCGTAAGGATGACGCGCGATGGGGGTGGGTTCTATAAACGGACGGTATTTTGCCGCGAACGGCTACACCTGTTCATTATTTCAAGGCTCCGAGGGCGATTTTTAGTGCCGCAGAAACGTCGTTTTCGGAAGTATGCGGCAAATTCTAGAACTCTCGAGCGCACCCCATTTTTTCGCCAATAAAACCGCAGGTACAGAGCTTGGACATATCCGGTGTGCCCGGTCTATTCAGATTTTGCCGCATACTTCTGAAATCTGAGTTCGCAAAGGGCGATAGTCGGGGCGTTTGCGCAACATGTGTCCAACAAAAACGGGTGGCAGCCACTACGGCTACCACCCGCTTGCCTCATATCTAGCCCATAGCAGGCCAGTTACTTCTTAATGCCATGTCCCAGGCGCTTGGCGACCGATGCAACGGCTTCCTCGCTGGCCGGTCCGCAGCTCACGCAGCCGTCATGGGCACGCATCTGGCCGGTGACCTCGTCCATCGCGAGCGGCGCCACCTTCTCGAGCTTAAAGCCCTTACCGGCGCGCATGTTTTCCTTGGCCACGCTAATCATGAGCTTAATGCGGTTGAGCTGGTTGACCTCGGACGCACCGGGGTCGTAGTCCACCGCGACGATATTGCTCTCGGGGTGCTGACGGCGCAGCTCCTTGATCACGGCCTTGCCCACCACGTGATTGGGCAGGCACGCGAAAGGCTGCGTGCAGATAATGTTGGGCGCGCCATGGTCAATCAGGTCGAGCATCTCGGCCGTGAGCAGCCAGCCTTCGCCCATGTTGTTGCACACCGAAAGCACCGTGCGGGCCTTGTCGGCCATGGTGCCGATGCGCTCGGGTGCCTCAAAGCGGCGGGACTTTTCGAGCATCTCTTCCACCGGCGTGCGCATCCAGTCCACGAGCTTGATGAGCGCCTGCATACCAGCGCGCGTGGTAGCAGAGCTTCCCAGCTCGTCCTTCTGTAGCTCGGCGTTGCTCATGGAGTACAGGAAGAAGTCGAGCAGACCCGGCACCACGGCCTCGCAGCCCTCGCGCTCGATCACGTCGACCACATGGTTGTTGGCCGTAGGGTGGAACTTGACCAGGATCTCGCCGACCACGCCCACGCGCGGCTTGGTGCTCTCGCCCACGAGCGGCATAGTGTCGAACGCACGGATGGCCTCGCGGCACAGCTTGGTGTAGTTGTGGCGGTTGAATTTGGGCGCCAGTTTGCGGGCGCGCGCCATGTACTCCTCGTAGAGCGCGTTGGCGGCGCCGGGCGTGGCCTCGTACGGGCGGCAGCGGTAGAGCATCTGCATCATCACGTCGCCAAAGAGCACCGCGTAGACTGCCTGCTTAAGCAGCGCCGGCGTAATCTTAAAGCCAGGGTTGTCCTCGCCGAGCGCCACGGCCGAAAGCGAGATCACCGGAATCTCGGGGTGGCCGCTCTCACGCAGAGCCTTGCGGATGAGCGCGATGTAGTTGGTGGCACGGCAGCCGCCGCCGGTCTGGCTGATAACCACGGCCGTCTTGGACAGGTCGTACCGACCGCTCTCGATGGCCTCCATGATCTGGCCCGTCACCAGGATCGACGGATAGCAGATGTCGTTGTTCACGTAGCGCAGGCCGGCCTCGACGGCATCGTGGTCAGTCGAGGGCAGCAGCTCCAGGTTGTAGCCGGCACCGCGGAATACCTCTTTGACCAGGTCAAAGTGGATCGGCGCCATCTGCGGGCACAGGATGGTATAGCCCTCCTCGCGCATCTGCTCGGTAAAGGGCACCTTGGGCCACGCGGTCGATGCACTCTCGCGCTGCGCTTCGAACGTGTACTTGCGGCTCGCGAACGCGGGGGCATCCGTGGAGGGCGCCACCGGCGCGGCGTCGCCCTGCTCGTAGGCCTCGCCCGCGGCCGTGGCCTCGGCCAGGCGCTCGGCCTCCTGGTCCTTAAGCGCGGCCATGAGCGAGCGGATGCGGATGCGCGCGGCGCCCAGGTTGGACACCTCGTCGATCTTGAGCACGGTGTAGATCTTGCCGCTGGCCTCCAGAATCTCCTGCACCTGGTCGGTGGTCAGAGCGTCCAGGCCGCAGCCGAAGGAGTTGAGCTGGATCAGGTCCAGGTCGTTGCGCATCGTCACAAAACGGGCGACGGCGTACAGGCGGCTGTGGTACATCCACTGGTCGACGACGCGGATGGGACGCTCGGGCTTCACCAGGTGCGCAAGCGAATCCTCGGTAAAGACCGCAAAGCCAAAGCTCGAGATAAGCTCGGGCAGGGCGTGGTTGATCTCGGGGTCGTTATGGTAGGGGCGGCCGGCGAGTACGATGCCGTGGCCGCCGTGGTCCTCGACCCACTTAAGAGCCTCCTCGCCCATGGTCTGGATATCCTCGTGGAAGCGCGCATCGGCCTCAAAGGCAGCGTTGACGGCGGCATCGACCTCGGAGCGCGTGATCTTGGGTCCACGCACGCGACCGCGACCGGCCTCAGCATCGGCCACACGGTCGACGGCGAGCACCTGATACAAGCGGCGCTTGAGCTCGGTCTTGTCGTGATAGGGCACAAACGGGTACAGGAACTCGATGTTCTGCTCGCGAATCTCGTCGATGTTGAGCGCCAGCGCCGTGGGGTAGCTCATGACGATGGGGCAGTTGTAGCAGTTACCGGCGGTCGGATCCTCCTTGCGCTCCCAGCGCACGCACGGCATCCAGATAAAGTCGACGTCACGGTCGATGAGGTTCATCACGTGGCCGTGGCTCATCTTGGCCGGATAGCACACGCTCTCGGACGGCATGGACTCGATGCCCGCCTGGTAGGTCTTTTTGCTCGACTGGTCGGACAGCTGCACGCTAAAGCCCAGGCGCGTAAAGAACGCATGCCAGAAGGGGTAGTTCTCGTACATGTTGAGCACGCGTGGAATGCCGATTTCGCCGCGGGTGGCCTTCTTGTCGGTCAGACGACGGTAGGCGAAGCAACGCTTGTATTTGTAGTCGTACAGGTTGGGCCTGTCGGAACGCTGCTTCTTG
>JAUMNV010000136.1 GCA_031295725.1 Collinsella sp. | reverse complement strand
CTTCTCCCACTTGACGGCGTCGTCGCTCGTTGCGTGAAGAAGAACCTGCTTCATCAAACGTGCGCGGACCTTATCGCGATTGCAACCAGTGTAGAGCGCATGGTACTTGTCGCCCACCTTAAACACCGTGCCGGCATAAATGTACTGGTCGACTTCCTCGTCGCCGCCGCGCTCAAGGCTCTCGCCAAAGTCCTTGTAGTTGACGAAATCCTTGGTCGTAGCGAGTGCCCAGCCAAACGGCTCTCCGAAAGGTTCGGGGTTACGCGTGTCACGCTGATGATAGAGATAGAACGTGCCGTCCTCGCCGTACGGCATGATGTCGCCTACCCAAATTCCCTCAGGCTGGTAATACACCTTGTGCATCCGAGACTTCCTTTCCACGACATACTAACTCGGTACAATGGCAAGATATGTCAATCGTTTTCATATGTCAAACGTTTTCACACCAATACGTCTTTTCGCAGTTCCAGTCGTCGGCAAACGGTTGACATATGCCGGTGAACGGTCATCAGAGGCGTTTGAGGAATTCTTTTGGCACGGGATGAACTACGCGGTTTTGCCCTCAATGAGTTCAACGGGGAGCTTGATATTCGATTCGGGATTATCGCCGTTAATAAGAGCGATGATGGATTGCGCCGCGAGCTCTCCGATGCGATCGATATCTTGACGTACGGTTGTTAAGTCAGGCATAAACGTCATAGTTCGGCGGGCACCATCCGCGCCCACGACCTTAATATCGTCTGGAGCGCTCAAGCCGCGCTGCTTCATCACGTTGAGACAGATGGCCGCCATCGTATCGTCTCCCGCAAAGATGCCGTCAATATCGGGGTTCTCATCGAGGATCTTCGCAACGACCGCGCCCTTTTCGTCGTCGGGCTTAACGAACTCAACCTCACGGACAAGCGCGGACAAACCGGCCTGCTCAACAACATCGAGGTAGGCATCGGTACGCTTATTGGCAGGCATGCGCATGCGGCTATTGCTGCGCAGGCACAGGATACGCCTGCAGCCGTCATCAATCAGACGGCGCGTGGCGAGCTCGCCAATGCCATAGCTGTCACTTGCAATCTGGACAGAGCCCTCGCCAAGATCGCAGTCGATGCCAACCAGGCTCAAGCCC
The DNA here is from genome assembly GCA_031295725.1 of Collinsella sp. GTDB lineage: Bacteria > Actinomycetota > Coriobacteriia > Coriobacteriales > Coriobacteriaceae > Collinsella. Next base: position 6,551 of record JAUMNV010000136.1, on the reverse strand, counting down.
ATCTCGGCATATGCCTCGGCACCGATATTGAGGGAGTTGACGATGACGCCGTCGACCATATTGCGGCGGAGCATGTCAATATAGGAACGCTCAAGATCGGGTCGATTGGCGCTGTTGCACAGCAACATCTTAAAGCCGTTTTCCGCTAACGTGCGCTCGACCGCCTGCACAACCTGAGCATGGAACGGGCTGCTCACAAAGGGAACGATCATACCGATAAGATTCAGGCGACCGTTGAGCATGGCACGGGCGATATCGTTGGGCGTATAGTTGATGCGCTCCATCGCCGCATGGACTTTATCGCGGGTTTCCTGGCTAATGTAGCCGCGATTATTAAGCACGCGAGATACCGTAGTAGGCGAAACCCCCGCCACCGCTGCAACTTCCTTGATGCCAGGCTTAGCCGTATCCTTAGAACGGGCACTCTCGTGAGCCATAGCACCCTCCCCCATCAACATGTCATACGTTTACATACGAACAAAGCATACCCCAACAACAGCGGGAAGACGGTAACAGCACAAGTAAGTAAACGACTCATCCAAATAATTAGGAGAGTTCCGCCTAAAGGGTGACTACACAGGACCCCCGCCGGGGCTGTTTGGGCTACCTCCCAAAACATTCCGCAGGACGCAAAGAGGCTCGCCGCACGAAGTGCGCAGCGAGCCTCTTTGCATGTCCGAGGACGTTTTGGGAGGTAGCCCAAACAGCCCCGGCGATCCTGCGGGAGTTGAGTCCCTTTAGAACTTGTCGTGGAAGGTACGCGCAATGACCTCGTCCTGCTGCTCCTTGGTGAGCGTGTGGAAGTTCACGGCGTAGCCGGAAACGCGGATGGTCAGCTGCGGATACTTCTCGGGGTGAGCCTGAGCGTCGAGCAGCGTCTCACGGTTGAAGACGTTGATGTTCAGGTGGTGGCCACCCTTCTCGGCGTAAGCGTCGAGCATGTGGACCAGGTTATCGGCCTGGGTCTCGGAAACTTCAGAAACCTTCATAATGTGTCTCCTTCGATTAATAGGCGCCGGCCGAAACCGGCGCACTAATCAGTAATCGTTATTGTTAGTATAGCACTAACAATAGTTACTCGCCCAGCTGATCAAGGTCGATATCGCCAAAGAACACCTGATCCTCCTTGCCGAGCGCACTCGGGATAATGGAGAAGGTGTTGGAGATGCCGTCCTGAGCATCGCGGAACGGGAGCTTGGAAACCGAAGACAGCGAAGCGATGGCGCCGTGGCTATCGCGCTTGTGCATGGGGTTAGCACCCGGGGCGAACGGCTGGCCAGCCTTGCGGCCGTCGGGCGTGGAGCCGGTCTTCTTACCGTACACGACGTTGGAGGTAATGGTCAGAACCGAGGTCGTGGGCACGGAGTTGCGGTAGGTGTCGTTCATACGGATGTACTCCATGAACTGGTGCACAACGTCGTGAGCGATCTGGTCGACGCGGTCGTCGTCGTTACCGTACTTGGGGAACTCGCCCTCGGTCTCGAAGTCGACGATGATGCCGTTCTCATCACGGACGGGGTGGACCTTGGCGTACTTGATGGCGGACAGGGAGTCAGCCACGACGGAAAGGCCGGCGATGCCCGTAGCGAACCAGCGGTGCACGTGCTTGTCGTGCAGAGCCATCTGAATGCGCTCGTAGCAGTACTTGTCGTGCATGTAGTGAATGATGTTCAGCGAGTTGACGTACACGCCAGCAAGCCACTTCATCATGTCGTTGTACTTGGCCACAACGTCGTCGTAATCGAGCGTATCGCCCTCGACGGCGCGATACTTGGGGCCGACCTGCTTCTTGGAGACCTCGTCAACACCGCCATTGAGTGCATACAGCAGGCACTTGGCCAGGTTGGCGCGGGCACCGAAGAACTGCATCTCCTTGCCAATGCGCATGGAGGACACGCAGCAGGCAATGCCGTAGTCGTCGCCGTGATAGACGCGCATGAGGTCGTCGTTCTCGTACTGGATCGAGGAGCTGGCGACGGAAGTCTTGGCGCAGAACTTCTTGAAGTTCTCGGGCAGACGGGTCGACCACAGAACGGTCATGTTGGGCTCGGGGCTGGTACCCATGTTCTCGAGCGTGTGCAGGTAGCGGTAGCTCATCTTGGTAACGAGCGTACGGCCGTCAACGCCCATGCCGCCGATGGACTCGGTGACCCACTGCGGGTCGCCGGTGAACAGGGCCTGGTACTCGGGAGTACGGGCGAACTTGACCATGCGGAGCTTCATGATGAAGTGATCCACGAACTCCTGGATCTGCTCCTCGGTGAAGGTACCGTTGGCAAGGTCGCGCTCAGCATAGATGTCGATGAACGTAGAGGTACGGCCGATGGACATAGCGGCGCCGTTCTGCTCCTTGACGGCAGCAAGGTAGGCGAAGTACATCCACTGGATGGCCTCCTGCGTGTTGGTAGCAGGGTTGGAAATGTCGAAACCATAGGTCTCGGCCATCATCTTGAGCTCGCCGAGGGCGCGGATCTGCTCCTGCAGCTCCTCACGATCGCGGATGTTGTCGGCGGTCATGACCGTCGGGGTGGAAGCCTTCTGGGCCTCCTTGTCCTTAATCAGGTAGTCGACACCGTACAGGGCGACACGACGGTAGTCGCCGATGATGCGGCCGCGGCCATAGCCATCGGGCAGACCGGTGATGATGTGAGCCGAGCGGCAAGCACGCATCTCGGGGGTGTAAACATCGAAGACGCCGGCGTTGTGGGTCTTGCGCTCGAAGGTGTAGCGCTCGACAACGTTCTCGTCGACCTTGTAGCCGTGCTGGCTGGCGGCCTGGCAAGCGATGCGGATACCGCCGTTGACGTGCAGAGCGCGCTTGAGCGGCTTGTCGGTCTGGAGGCCGACGATGGTCTCCTTCTCGCGGTGGGCGTTATCGATGTAGCCAGCGGGGTGGCTCACGATACCCGTGACGGTCTTGGTGTCCATATCGAGGACACCACCCTGCTCGCGCTCCTTAAGCAGCAGGTCGAGAACCTCGCCCCACAGCTCCTTGGTACGCTCGGTCGGACCGACGAGGAACGACTCGTCGCCCTCGTAAGGGGTGTAGTTCTTCTGGATGAAGTCTCGGACGTCAACCTCTCCCGTCCAAATGCCTTCCTTGAAGCCTTCCCATGCCTCCTGCATTGTGTAACCACGCTCCTAGTTACGTGTAATGCGGCGCTCTCTCACACCGCTGCTTATTGAATTCTTGAATGTTCGGCTTGCACTACCGGCTTCTTCCGTTCTTCACCACACGTTGGTGCAGAGAAAAACGTTTGTCCACCTTGGAACTGCAACCCAAAACCCAAGATTTCACCCGTTTGAAAAGGATAACATAGCGACCCTCTCCATCTGGGCTGTTATATGTTTCTTTTTTTATATCATAAGGGCGTTTTTTACAAACCCGCAGGAAATGCGAGCGTGAACAACTACCGTTCACCGATTTGTTTAGTTTTTTCCTTGCCTTTGTACGACGTTCACTCTAGCTGTTATGCCAGCTTTAGCAGGGTAAAGTGCCTCTGAGTGGGCTTTAGGACGTGCTCAGAGATCTACCCCTAACTTTGCTGATACCGACGGTGTACGGAGGTCGCCTAAAGGTTGTTTTCTAGGCATGTCCCAAAATCTACCGTATAGGGTGCGCGTGCGGGGGTATCATCTTTCACCGAAAATAGTTTCTAGTGTTAGGGGTTTTCGGTGGAAGATACCGATTTCCGTGAACTTGGGCGTCAGCTCCTTACCGAGTTCGGCAGCATGCATCAGCGCATTTCGCGCTTTGCGGACAAAGCCCTCGGCGGCGAGATGGCCGTCATGCGCGCCCTCATGCTCGCTGGCGGTTCGCTCACGCCGAGCGAACTCGCCGATCGCGCCTGGGTCTCGAGCGCCCGCATCGCCAATATCCTACGCGCTCTCGAAGCCAAGGGCTGGGTCGAGCGCGAGCACTCAAAGACCGACCGTCGTCGCGTACACGTCACGGTGACCGACAAGGGATTCCAGGATCTCGAAATCAAACGACGGGAATTCGAGGAGCGCACCGCGGCCTTCCTCGAGCAGCTCGGCGAAACAGATACCCAAGAGATGGTGCGCCTTCTAAGACGTGCCAACGAAATTATCGACCGCAATCAAGAAAGGAGAGATGCCGAGTGAGGATTCTCAAGCTCTTTAAAAAGCACGTCCTGGCACTGTTCACAGCTATCGTACTTATCGTAATCAGCTGCAACGCCGATCTGGCGCTGCCTACCTATATGAGCGACATCGTCGACGTGGGCGTGCAGCAAGGCGGCATCGCCTCGCCCGTGCCCGACACCATTCGCGCCGAATCGCTCGACGACCTCGAACTCTTCATGAGCGCCAAGGACGCCAAGGCTGTGGAGGCCGTGTTTAGCAAGGCTGACAAAAACGGCATTCGAACGTACAAGGGCACCGAGGAAGAGCGTGCCGATGGAGGCAAAATTACCGACATTATGAGCCTGCCCGAGACCGTCGTCCTTTCGCTCAACCAGGGCATCGACGCCGACTCCATGGGAGACATGACCGGCACGTCCAGCGAGAAAGACAGCGACGCCGCTCAGGCCATGCCCACGCCCGAGCAAATGGCAGCGATGACGCCCGAGCAGCTCGCCGAGATGCAGCAGAAGGCCGCAGCGGCGCAGAATATGCAAAAGCAGATCGACGCCGACGGCGGCAAGATCACCATGAAGAGCCTGCGCCTGGGTGTCGAGGGCGGTCTGGTAGACCAAATCAAGCTCGTCGAGGGCGCCAACCAAATGGCGGACAAAATGGGCTCCATGTCGGGCTCCATCGTGACCCAGCGCGCCGTGAGCTATGTACAGGACGAGTACAAGGCACAGGGCATCGACCCCGCCGACGTGCAGAACGCCTACCTGGGCCGCATGGCGACCACGATGTTTGGGCTGTGCCTGGTGTCGCTCGTCGCCACCATCCTGACCGGTGCCGTGGCTTCGCGCACCGCCTGCTCCATCGCCCGCGACCTGCGCCGCGAGACCTTCAACAAGGTTATGCACTTCTCGCCGGCCGAGGTGGGCAAGTTTAGCCAGGCCTCGCTCATTACCCGCTGCACCAACGACATTCAGCAGATCCAGATGGCTGCAACCCTGTTTATCCGCATGTGTCTGATGGCCCCCGTCATGGGCATCGTCGCCGTCATGCGCGTCCTGGCTAACCATACCGGCCTGGAGTGGACCATCGCCGTTGCCATCATCGCGGTCTCGGCCGTCGTCGGCGTGCTCATGGGCCTCACCATGCCCAAGTTCAAAAAGATGCAGAGCTTTGTGGACCGCGTGAACCTTACCGCCCGCGAGCTGCTCGACGGCCTTATGCCCATCCGCTCGTTCAACCGCGAAGAACATGAGCTCGAGCGCTTTGACAAGGCTTCGCTCGACCTGATGACCACGCAGCTCTACACCAACCGCGCCATGAGCTTTATGATGCCGCTCATGATGCTCGTCATGAACTGCATCACCGTGCTTATCGTGTGGTTTGGCGCGCAGGGCGTGTCCGACGGCGTGATGCAGGTCGGCAACATGATGGCGTTTATCTCCTACACCATGCAGATCGTCATGGCGTTTATGATCCTCACCATGGTTTCGGTTATCCTGCCCCGTGCCGAGGTCGCAGCCGAGCGCGTGGAAGAGGTCATCACCTGCCCCACGAGCATCAACGACCCCACCTCGCCCAAACTGCCCGCTGCCAGCGCGCCGCGCGGCGAGCTCACCTTCCGTGACGTGAGTTTCCAGTATCCCGATGCCCGCGCCGACGTCATTAGCGGTGTAAACTTCACCACGCACGCCGGCCAGATGCTCGGCATCATTGGCTCCACGGGCTCGGGCAAGTCCACGCTTGTGCAGCTCATCCCGCGCCTGTACGACGTCACGGGCGGCAGCATTTCGCTCGACGGCATCGACGTGCGCGACATAACCCTTTCCGAGCTGCGCCGCCGCATCGGTTATATTCCGCAGCAGGGTCGTCTGTTCTCGGGTACCGTCGAGAGCAACCTCAAGTTTGCCGGCGACATGGTGAGTGACGAGGATATGCGCCAGGCAGCACGCGTCGCCCAGGCGGAGGACTTTATCGCCGAGCGCGAGGACGGGTACGACTCCCCTATAAGCCAGGGCGGCTCCAATGTTTCGGGTGGTCAGCGCCAGCGTCTGGCCATCGCCCGCGCGTTGGCCAAAAAGCCCGAGGTCGTGGTGTTCGATGACTCGTTTAGTGCCCTCGACTACAAGACCGACGCGCGCCTACGCGAGGAGCTGGCCAAAAACGTTACCGACGCCGCGCTCGTGGTCGTAGCCCAGCGCATCGCGACCATCATGCACGCCGACCAGATCATCGTGCTCGACGACGGCCACGTAGTGGGCACCGGCACGCACGAGGAGCTGCTGCGCAGCTGCCCGGCGTATCTGGAGATCGCACAGTCGCAGCTTTCCGCCGAGGAGCTGGGGCTTACCCAAGAAGAAATTGCAGCCGTCATGGAAGGAGGCGAGCGCTAATGGCAGACGAGACCAAGACTCAGATTCCCAAGCCCACCCGCCAGCGTGGTCCCATGGGCCGCA
>JAUMNV010000046.1 GCA_031295725.1 Collinsella sp. | reverse complement strand
GCGTCGCTGCGCGCGGGCGAGTCGCTCGATAAGATGGCCGCCTATGACGAGCGTCTGGCCGTGGAGAACATGGCGTTTCTGCCCGACCGCTACGATGCGCGTTCGTACTCGGATAAGTTGTTCCAAAAGATGAGCCAGGTGATTTTGGATCTGGGCGAGACCGAGAGCTGCATTATCGAAGGCCGTCTGTCCGATTACCTGCTGCGCAACAACCCCAGCCACATTGCCGTGTTGGTGACCGCTCCCTTTGAGGACCGCGTCGAGATCGTGCGCAAGAAGCGTGGTCTTAACAAGAAGAAGGGCGCCAAGCTGGTCAAGCAGCAGCAGAAGGCGCGCGAGGCGTTCTACAAGCGCTACAGCGCCGGCAAGTGGAAGATGACGAGCGGTAAGGACATCGTCGTCAACCGCGCCAAGCTGGGCCGCGAAGGCTGCAAGGACGTCATCGCCGCAGCCTACCGCTACAAGGTGGCCCAACTCGAAGGCTAGCCGACCAAAACCACCGCAAGGGGGACAGGCACCTTTGCGGTGGTAGGGCGATCGGCATAGAAAAAGTCCCCGCCGGGCGTGTGCTCGACGGGGACTTTGCCGTTTGATGGCTAACGCTGTAGGTGATTACTCGCCCAGCAGGCTCTTGGTGATGGAGGCAGCGGCCTTCTTGCCGGCGCCCATCGCCAGAATGACCGTAGCGGCACCGGTGACGATGTCGCCGCCGGCCCAGATGCGGGGATCGGTGGTCTGGCCGGTCTCCTCGTCGGCGACGATGTAGCCCCACTTGTTGAGCTCCATCTTGCCACCGATCTTCTTTGCGAAGGGGTTGGCGTTGGTGCCGATAGCCGAGATCGCGACATCGCAGGGAATCTCCTCGATGGCGCCCTCGATGGGCACCGGGCGACGACGGCCGGACTCGTCGGGCTCGCCGAGCTCCATCTTCTGGACCTTGACGGCGCATACGGAGCCGTCCTCGCCAGCGACAAACTCGAGCGGGGAGACGAGCGGCAGAACCTCGACGCCCTCGGCCTTAGCGTGGTGCAGCTCGGCGCGACGGCAGGGCATCTCGTCCTCGGTACGACGGTAGGCGATGATGGCGTGCTCGGCGCCCAGACGCTTGGCGGTACGGACGGCGTCCATAGCCACGTTGCCGCCACCAAAGACGACGACGTTCTTGCCGTGCTTGGTGGGGGTGTCGTACTCGGGGAACTTGTTGGCCTTCATCAGGTTCACGCGGGTGAGGTACTCGTTGGCGAAGAAGACGTTGGGCAGGTTCTCGCCGGGGACGTTGAGGAACTTGGGCAGGCCAGCGCCGGTCGCCACGTAGATGGCGTCGAAGCCCTGCTCGAACAGCTCCTCGGCCGTGGCCATGTTTCCCACGACGGAGTTGTACTCAAACTTGACGCCCATGTCCTCCAGGCCGTCGATCTCGCGCTTGACGACCGCCTTGGGCAGACGGAACTCGGGGATGCGGTAGACCAGCACGCCGCCGCCGGTACAGAAGGCCTCAAAGAAGGTGATGTCAAAGCCGTTGCGGGCGAGGTCGCCGGCGGAGGTGATGCCGGACGGGCCGGATCCGACGACGGCGACCTTCTTGCCGTTCTTGGGGGCCATCTTGGGCGTGGAGGCGAGCTCGGGGCGGTCACCCAGGAAGCGCTCGAGCTGGCCGATGGCCACGGGCTCGGACTTCTTACCACGGATGCACTTGCCCTCGCACTGGTTCTCCTGCGGGCAGACGCGGCCGCAGATGGCGGGAAGCATGGAGTCCTCGCGGATGGTATCGAGGGCGCCGCCGAAGTCCTTCGCGCGGATCTGCTCGATAAAGCGGGGGATGTTGATGTTGACGGGGCAGCCCTCAACACAGAACGGCTTCTTGCAGTTGAGGCAGCGCTCGGCCTCGGCCAGCGCCATCTCCTCGGTGAAGCCCTTGTCGACGGGGCGGAAGTCGCAGGCGCGCTCGGCAGCCGGCTCCTCGTTATCGGGGGTGCGGGGCGACTTCATATCGGCAACGAAACGACCGTTAACTAGTGGCATGCGCAGCTCTTTTCCTCATAGGCCTTGAGGGACTCGCCCTCTTCGGAACGGTAAGCGGCCTGGCGGGCACGAAGGTCATCCCAGTCGACCAGGGTGGCATCGAAGTCGGGGCCGTCGACGCAAGCGAACTTGGTCACGCCGCCCACCTCGACGCGGCAGCAGCCGCACATGCCGGTGCCGTCAACCATGATGGGGTTGAGCGACGCGGTGATGGGGGTGTCGTACTTCTGGGCGGTGAGGGTCGAGAACTTCATCATCGGAACGGGGCCGACGCAGAAGACCTGGCTCACGGCCTTGTCCTGCAGCAGGCGCTCCAGCGGAGCGGTGACAACGCCCTGCTCGCCGTAGGAACCGTCGTCAGTGGTGATGTGGATGTGGTCCTCGTCGAGGAGCTCGCGGAACTGGTCCTCCATGAGCAGGAGGTCCTTGGTGCGGGCGCCCATGATGGCGTGCACCTCGTGGCCGGTCTCGACCAGGTGCTTGGCGACCGGGAAGGCAATTGCCAGGCCGACGCCGCCGCCAATGACGGCGCAGGGGCCCTCGGCCATCTCGGTGGGAACGCCCAGCGGACCCACGACGTCGCGCAGCGACTCGCCGGCCTCGTAGGTGGAAAGCATCTCGGTGGTCTTGCCGATCACCATGAAGATGAACTCGACCCAGCCCTCGTCACCGTTCCAGCCGGCCAGGGTAAACGGGACGCGCTCGCCCGTCTCGTTGGCGCGAACCATGAGGAACTGTCCAGCGTGCGCATGCTTGGCGATTGCAGGCGCCTCGATGCGGAACTTGAACACCTTCTCCGAGAACTGCGTCTTCTCCAGGATCTTATACATAGAACCCCTCTCTTGTTAGGGCGGCCGAACCGTGCCTCCACGGAAATGGACGGCAGCCCGAATAAAACCGTACGCGCACAGGCGTTGTGCAGACATACGGTGCAAATTATACCCTCATGGACATGTCGCTTACGTGTGTCTTCGGCGGTCGGGAAAAGGGTTTATCCACTTCGGCCTACCAAAGGGGGAGAGGTTTATTTTGGCAGGTTTTATCAGGCAAAACGGCAAAGGGGGCCGGCCTCGCGCATCGGTGAGGCCGGCCCCCTTTGGGGCGTTATGCATGTATGGTGGCAGCGTGTTTATTGCGATGTGCCGACTGCGGCGTTTACGCAGATAAAACCTGCCGAAATAAACCTGTCCCTAAATGGTAGGTTTTAGTGCTTGCCGTTGGCGGAGGCGGAGCCGTTGACGTGGTCGCGGGCATAGATCACGCCGTGCACGATTGCCAGGCCGGCGGCGTCTGCGGCGCGGGCGCAGGTGTCCTGGAAGTCCTCGGCCTCGCGGGCGCGCAGCTGCTTGAGCACGTAGTCGGCGACAGCCATCTTGCCGGGAGGGTTGCCGATACCGGTGCGGATGCGGCTGAAGTCGCGGCTGCCCATCTTGTCGATGATGGAGCGCAGGCCGTTGTGGCCGGCGTGGCCGCCGCCCACCTTAACACGCACATCGCCGGCGGGAATATCGAGCTCGTCGTGGATTACGAGCAGCTCCTCGGCCTTGATTTTGTACTCGCGGCAGAGCTTGGAGATGGGGCCGCCCGAGGTGTTCATGTATGACTGCGGCTTGACCAGCACAATCTGGCGCTTGCCGCCCTCTTCCTCGGCATCGTTGATATTGATGAGCGCGACCTCGGCGCCGGCCTGGTTTTTCCAGTACGTGACGCCGGCCTGACGGGCCAGCTCGTCGATTGCCTTAAAGCCGGCGTTGTGGCGGGTCTCGGCATATTCCTCGCCAGGGTTGCCAAGCCCGGCAACCATGCGAATCTTAAGCGGCTGTGCAGCTGCCATGTTCATCCTTTCGTTGATTTGTCGCCTGCTATGGTGAGCGACCCTGTTGCCGCTGTCAAATGGAGGGCAATTGAGGTTGTTTGGGGGCGTTTGGACGGCCGTCAAAATCCGAGGTGGACAGTTAGTTCAGATACGTATAAGTTCTGAGGACTCGAATTGCTCAATTCAATGCCGATACGTTGTTTTGGAACTTTAGTTAGTCCATATGACGCTGTTTTGAAGTCTACCCCGCTTTCAAATAGGGCGAATGGTATAGAGATAGCTGCAAAACAGCCTAATTCAATGTGTCTATTTATACGTATTTGAACTAACTGTCCAGCCCTGTTCGACGGCGCACGGGTGATTCGCCGTTTAGACCGGCGCAAGGCCGATTCCGGCCCGCAGAGCGTTGAGCCAAGCGGCCTGACGCTTGCGATAGCCCTTGATGCGATATCGGAATCGGACTCCTGCGAGTCGATGCATCGTTTGGGCGAAGGCTTCGAGTGCAACAAGGTCTTTCATTTGGTCGCGATTGATAACCAGGACGTGGATGCCCATTGCCTTGAGGCCATTATTTCGATTGCCATCGTGGATGCGAGCGTTTTGAAGCTCATGCCCAATTCCGTTGTATTCGTTGTCGACTCCGGCGGCCGGGCAATATAGGTCGCAGATGGCGTAAGGGATGCCGGAGGACATGTTAACCGCAAGAGTGTCGAAGTCGATTCGATAGTTGAGTAGCAGGCCTCCCATGGGCAGGCTGCAACATCCGAATCCGCCAAAGCGCATGGGCGCTCCGAGAACGGCTAACATTAGGGATTCGGCTGGGGATGCAGATCCGGGTCGGGCAAGCTTGACTGCCGTGCGAAACGAGGTGTATGAGCTACTTTTGGCGAAGCGCGCGACCGCCTCGAGATCTTCGATGGTCGTGGCGGGCTCGCATTTGTAGTGCGCCTGTTCGTAGCGGGTTTCGTTCTGCTGTTTGGCTGCCGACTGGCCGCCCAGGCAATCAAGATCGCCCGTCGCTGCGCAGCTATCGCCCTTGGGCCAGATGTCGTCATAGGCGATGGGGTAGGTTGCCTCGGGCGGAAGGGAGTAGGTTCCGAGCAGCTCCATAAGGAGCATCAAGGTTTTGGCGACCGATTCATTTTTAGAACAAAGCATGGCTGTCATGGCAGGAGACGTTGCGTAGATGTCGGCCTCGACGTGCATAATTGCACCTTCAGGAAGCGGAGCGGAGAGAATATGCTGAAGAAGTCGCTTGTCGGGGCGTCTGTTGTCTTCGTTTGAAACGAGAAGATCGAGTAGTTCGGAATCATCTTCATTCCAGGCGTCGAGTATCGAAAGTGCGCCAAAGTCTATCGCGTCATTATTGGGAATGCAGCTAGCCAAGGCCTGTGCTTGCTGTTCACTATCAACGGAGTCCCAGGGTAGGGCAGAGTACGCCCGTCGTGCGCGACGAATTGCGCGGAGGGCGGAGAAATGTGAAATCACGGTCGTCATAGCTATAACGTACTAAGTTGGCGGCAGAATGCGACCGCCATACCGTTCTTTTCGCTCAGCGGGGCGCTGTGCGCCATGAACGGCTGGGTGTTATGAAATCGATGGAATCGGTTGAGGGGATTGCAGGAAATTGAGCTCTGCCGCGAAGGTTGACGATAGCTACTGGACAGTTAGTTCAGATACGTATAAGGCGACGGGCATTCGAGGCGTTTCTAAGGGCCTTCGAGGGTGATTTGAGGGTAAATATGCGGCGGTTGTACTCGAAAACGATGAGCTTTGGGCGGCATGGCATCCGCCGGGGAGCTCAGAAGGCTCCGAACGGCCCTTTGGGGCTTTAAAAAATACGTATCTGAACCAATTGTCCAGGGAAGGTTGGCGAGGGATAGAAAAAGGGCCGGAAGCGAGCTTCCGACCCTTTAAAAGCATCAAAGATGATGCGATGCGCGTTGGACTACAGCGCGAAGTCGCCGCCGACGAGCGTGGAGACGGGCTCCTCGTGGTAAACGGCGGAGATGGCCTGAGCGAACTCCTCGGCGACCGAGATGGTCTTGATCTTGCCGCCGACCTCGACGGGAATGGCGTCGGTGACG
>JAUMNV010000088.1 GCA_031295725.1 Collinsella sp. | reverse complement strand
CCTTCTGAGTTCCCGCATGGACAGCCACGTCAATGAAGAGCTTGGGATAGAACTGCTGAGGGTAGGTGCCCACAACTAGGAGTCCAGCCTTGGTGACATTGCCCTGGGAATCAAGGATATTTAGGCGCTCCAGCTTCGTTTGTTTGTCCGGCGCGCCGCGCATTGCCCGGGGCGTCAACGAGAAAGCCCGATCTATCGTACGGTCGACCAGCGTCTCGTCGAGATTGTCCGCGCCCGCACCCGCCACCGCGTCGCGATCGCTCGGAGTCGCTCGACCGTATGACGCCAATGCGAGCACCTCAGTCGATGAAAGCGGCACATCTTTGTCATCGATGCGCTTGTAGCTGCCGCCCTGGGCGCCCCGCTCTATGACATAGCAGGGCTTGCTCGACGGATCGAGCTCCTCAATCGTAATGACGAGAACGATGACGCCCTGAAGCTCCACTCGCTCGATCGTGTATTTAGGCGGATTGGCCAGCTTTCCTCGACCGCCCGCATCACCCATGCCTGACACAAATTGGTTGAGCACTTTCTCGGTCTCGAAGTTCTCAACCGGGACAAAACCTGCGCGCTCACTCACTCCGAGCACGATGATTCCGCCGGCAGTGTTCGCGAATGCGCTCACCGTTTCCCATACGTCGCGGGAAAGCGTCGTGGCGCTCTCCTTCACTTCGACGTTAAGATCATCCGAGCCCATACGCCTTAAAGACTCAAGCAGACCGGTCAGCTCGTTTTCGTTCATCTGCACGTCCTTTCGCTCGGTCCTGCGGAGAATGCCGCGGATAGATTTCCCTCGTCTCTCAGTTATCTCTCGTAATTATCTCTCATTTATCTCTCTATCTCTCGGCTTAGAGATAAGAGATAGATAGAGATGGAATGTCTACCATTTGCTTCATTTATACATATTTTTGCTGGTAGAACAATCGGTATTGAGACAATACCATGATTACCTGTCTCTTTGCTGCTCAGTTATCTCTCATATTTTTCTCTCATCTTCCTGTCATCTCTCATATTAGAGACGAATGAGAGACGAGAGATACGCGAGTGATGGACGAGCGAGGATTTTCGGACGGTCGGATATCGAGAGTGTCCAATTTTCCACGCTCGTGCGGCGGGCACGCGGGACCTATGCCCAATCCGGTTGCATCGTCTCCAGTTCGCCGCAGGGTCGCGGCCCCATATGGGTATACTCTCGAGGATTCGACTCGATTCGCCCCCGCTGGGGCGTCAAAGGAGACTGCATATGCCCACCACCTCAACCGACCCGCGCGCCGCAGCCGCTACACTGCTGGTGCCCGGCACTACCTGCCACGGCTTTGCCGTCGAGCGCCGCGAGACCGTGCCCGAGCTCGACTCGGACGCTTACGTGCTGCGACACACTGCCTCGGGCGCTCGCCTGCTGTACCTGGCATGCGACGACGAAAACAAGGCCTTTGCCATTGGCTTTAAGACGCCGCCGGCCGATCCCACCGGCGTGTTCCATATTCTTGAGCACTCGGTGCTGTGCGGATCGGCTAAGTTTCCCGTCAAGGAGCCGTTTGTCGATCTGATCAAGAGCTCCATGCAGACGTTTCTCAACGCCATGACCTACCCCGACAAGACCATCTACCCCGTTGCCACCACCAACGAGCAGGATCTGTACAACCTGATGGACGTGTACCTGGACGCGGTGTTCAACCCGGCCATCTATACCAAGCCCACCATTTTTGAGCAGGAGGGCTGGCACTACGAGCTGGACCTGCCGGAGAGCGTCGAGGGCGAGGGCGACGGCGGCTCCGCGAGCCTGCGCGAGGGCACGCTGCGCTATAACGGCGTGGTGTTCAACGAGATGAAGGGTGCGCTGTCCGACCCCATGAGTGTGCTGGACGACGCCGTCAACGCCGCGCTCTACCCCGACACCGCCTATGCACACGAGAGCGGTGGCGACCCGCGCGCGATTCCCGCGCTCACCTACGAGCAGTTCCTGGACACGCACGCGCGCCACTACAATCCTTCCAACTCTTATATAACGCTCTACGGCGACCTGGACGTGGACCGCGCCCTGGCCTTTTTGGACGAGCGCTATCTGTCGCAGCCGAGTGCCGCGAGCCGCCGCATGGACGCTGCCGTCGCCGCCGGCGAGGACCCGTCCACGATGGCGCCCAATCCGCTGGGCGTGCAGGCGCCCGTGACCTGCGAGTACAAGCGCGTCGAGATGGCCACCACACCCGAGAACGCCCTGGTGGGCCTGGGCCTGGTGCTGGGCAACGCGCTCGACCGCAAACGCACGATCGCGGCAGATATCCTGTTTGAAGCACTGCTGGGCTCCAACGAAGCGCCGGTTAAGAAGGCCATTCTGTCCGCCGGCCTGGGCGGCAACGTGGTGAGCTACACGGCGGCCGAGAGCCTGCAGCCCTACGAGCTCATCATGCTGCAAAACGCGCAGCCCGGCGTGGCGCGCGAGCTGCGCCGCGTGTTCCAGGACGCCTGCCGCGACTTATGCGAACATGGCGTTCCGCGCGAGCGCCTGGAAGCCATCATCAGCAGCAACGAATACGACCTGCGCCAGCGCGACTACGGTATCGCCGACGGCGTGGCCATTGCGTGCGACGCGCTGAGCACGTGGCTCTACGATGACGACGCCGCGACGCTGGCGCTCAAGTACGGCCCGGTGTACGAGGAGCTGCGCAGCGAGCTGGACGGCAGCTATTTTGAGGACCTGCTGCGCGAGCTGGTGCTGGAAAACGACCACATGGCACTGGTCGAGCTGGTGCCGGTGGACGCCGCCGAGGGTTCGGAGGGTGCCGAGGCCGCCGAGCTGGCAGCCAAGCGCGATGCCATGACCGATGCCGAGCTGGCCGACGTGGTCGAGCGCACGGCCGCGCTGCGTGCCGCGCAGGAGGCAGAAGACACGCCCGAGGCCAAGGCCACGCTGCCGCGCCTGCGCGTGTCCGACATTGGCGAGGCGCGCCCCGAGCCGCCGCTGGTCGTAGACACGACCACGCCCATCCCCTGCCTGCGCCACGACATCCCCACCAACCGTCTGGCCTACGCCATGCAGTACTTCGACCTGAGCTGCGTCGCGTTTGAGGACCTGCCCTATGTGACACTGCTCTGCCGCCTGCTTAAGCAGCTGCCCACGCGCGAGCACTCGGCCGAGGAACTCGACAACTTGCTCGCTGGCAAGCTCGGCTTTTTGAGCTTTACGACCGAAGTCATGACGCAGCCCGACGTGAACGGCGTGCGCCCCTACCTGCTGGTGAGCGCCGGCGCCCTGTCCGAGAAGATCGATGCGCTGGCGAGTCTGCCGCGCGAGGTATGGTCGAGCACGCTTTTGGCAAACGCCGACGCCGACCGCGTGCGCGACGTGCTCACGCAGATTCGCATTGGGCTTGAGCAGGGCTTTATCAACAACGGCCACTCGGCGGCGCTCGGTCGCGCGATGAGCTACAGCTCGCCTTCGGCCGCGGTGCGTGAGCAGCTCTCGGGCGTAGACTTCTACCTGTTCCTGCGCGATTTGCTCGAGCACTTTGACGAGCGCGTGGACGGGCTGCGTACCAAGCTTGCCGAGCTGGCGGAGCGCATCTTTGTGGCCGACGGCTGCATGGCGAGCTTTACCGGCAGCGACGAGGACTTTGACGCGTACTGGGATGCCGCGGGTGACCTGGGGCTGGGTGCGGGCGATGGTGCCGACCGCGGCGCGCTCGCGGTGCCGACGCCGTGCGACCGCCACGAGGCTTTCGTGATCCCCAGCGACATCTGCTTTGCCGCGCGTGCGTGCGATCCGCGTCGCCTGGGCATTGACGTGACAGGCGCTTGGGCCGTGGCTGCCAACGCGCTCTCCTACGATTACCTGTGGAACGAGATTCGCGTGAAGGGCGGTGCGTACGGCTGCGGATTCCGCGCAGCCGGCGAGCGCCAGACGGCGTTCTACACCTACCGCGACCCGGCGATCGATCCTTCGATTGAGCGCGTGGAGCGCGCGGGCGCATGGCTTGGCAGCTTTGAGCCCGACGAGGCCGCCTTTGAGGGCTTTATTGTGAGCTGCGTGAGCGGCATGGACGCGCCGGTGAAGCCGTACGCGCTCACCAAGCGCCGCAACACGACCTACCTGGCCGGGCTCGATCCGCATGCGCGCGAGGAGCGTCGCGCCCAGATGCTCGCCGCCACGCCCGGTGAGCTGCGCTCGCTCGGCGCCGACGTGACGCGCATCGCAGCCGAGTCGCCCACCTGCGTCTTTGGTGGCCGAGACGTCATCGCCAAGAGCAACGCCGGCTTTAACGTCATCGACCTGCTGGGCTAATGCACAAAGGTAGATTTTTAGGACATGCCTGAAAATCTACCTTTTTCTGCGGCTTGGGCGAGGCGGCGCAGCCCACCGCGGCGGTTTGTCTCGATCTGTAACATCTAGACGGCAATATCGGCTCCAGATGTTACAGATCGAGACGTTCCCGAACGGCACCAGCTCTTTGTCTCAATCTGTAACATCTAAGTCCAATTTTGCCGAGTTACTGTTACAGATCGAGACAAACCGCCGCAGACGCCCATCACAGCACAGACCGCCACGAAGGTGCATGTGTCCCCTTCGTGGTTGTTTTTGCTGTTTACCCAGATAAAACCTGCCAAAATAAACCTGTCCCTTTTTGGTAGGTTTGGGAGAGAGGGCCGGGATGGACAAGGCTGAGTTGCGGCGGGCGGTGATTGCTCGGCGCGATGCTCTTGATTTGGACTTGCGGGCAGCGAAGTCTGCCGTTATCTGCGCGCGGCTTGTTGAGCTGTTGGATCGCTTGGATGCCGCGGCGCCGCACACCGTTGCCATCTATGCCGCGATGGGCTCCGAAGTTGACCCAGCCGCGTTTGCCGCTGCGGCCGCCAAACGCGGCTGGCGCGTGGCCTATCCGTGCATGCTCTCGGCAATTGATGCCGCAGCTTGTGGCCAGCGCATGTGCATGCGGGCAGTTGCCGCCGACGATGCGTCCGCGGCTCCGTTTATCGCCCACCCCACACGGGCTTTCGCGGCCATAAACATCGACAGCGGCCGCTTCCCTATCGTGCCTGCCGAAGCTCTCGACATGATCGTCGTGCCGCTCGTAGCATTCGACCGCGCCGGCACGCGCCTAGGCTACGGTGGCGGCTGCTATGACCGCTACCTGCCCATGCTCTCGCCCGTATGTCAAATCGTCGGCATCGCCTTTGACGAACAGCGCGTCGGCCACGTTCCCACCGACGCTCACGACCTGCCGCTGCCCCACATCGTCAGCGCCTAACCGCCGTCACATCAGCCACGGCCACAGTCGCAGCCTAGTGCTCCTCGCCGGCGCGTGCTAGGTCGTAGGGCGTGGTCTGGTAGACGTAGTAGTTGAGCCAGTTGGTGTAGAACAGCTGAGCCTGGCTGCGCCAGACGTTGCGCGGCTCGGCGGTGGGGTCGTCGCCCGGGAAGTAATGCGCCGGCACCTCCGGGTTGAGCCCGCGCTTCACGTCGCGCTCGTACTCCAGGCGCAACGTGTCGGTATCGTACTCGGGGTGGCCAAATACAAAGAAGCGACGGCTGTCGGTCGACTTGACGATGTACAGGCCAACCTCGTCAGACACGGCCACAACCTCAAGCTGCGGCTCGGCCTCCACGTCCTCGCGGCGCACATCGGTGTTGCGCGAATGCACGGCATAGAAACGGTCGTCAAAGCCGCGGACCAGCGGGCTTTGTGGCTTCACCAGATAATGCTCGAACACGCCGCTCGCCTTTGCCGGCAGGTCGTACTTCTGGATACCGTAATGATGGTAGAGCCCCGCCTGCGCGCCCCAACAAATGTGCAGCGTAGAGTGTACGTGTGTGGTGGACCAATCCATGATCTGGCAGAGCTCGGGCCAGTAGTCGACCTCCTCGAACGGCATCTGTTCCACCGGCGCGCCCGTGATGATCAGGCCGTCGTAGTGGATGTCGCGGATGTCGTCGAACGTGCGGTAGAACGTCTCCAGGTGACCGGCGCTCACGTGCGTGGCCTCGTGCGTTTTGGTGCGCAGCAGGTCTACCTCCACCTGCAACGGCGTGTTGGAGAGCTTGCGCATGATCTGCGTCTCGGTGGCGATCTTGGTGGGCATGAGGTTGAGGATGAGCACGCGCAGCGGACGGATGTCCTGGTGCAGCGCGCGGTACTCGGTCATGACAAAGATGTTCTCGCTCTCGAGCTGCGCGGCGGCAGGGAGGGCGTCGGGAATACGAATGGGCATGGATGCTCCTTACGAGTCAGTTGCAGCTATGGTACAACGACCGGCCCCATCCGCGCGAGCACATCGCCCAGCGATGCCGTCAGCGGCCCAGATCACTCCAAAAGTAGAGATTAAGGCATGTCCAAAAATCTACGGCGCTTTAGCCTAGCAAAGTGGCAGCAGGACGCTACAATGGTTCGACGCGAAAAACTCGGCCGAAAGGATACATATATGTACCAGACGCGTAAGATCGGTGTGGTCGGCCAGGGCCACGTAGGAGCACATGTCGCCAACAGCCTACTCATGCAGGGCATTGCCGATGAGCTGTACCTGTGCGATATCAACGAGGCCAAGGTGACGTCCGAGGTCCAGGACCTGCGCGACTCCCTTTCGTTTGTCCCGTACAACACCAAGATCGTCAACTGCTACGACCACTACGAGGAGCTTGCCTGCTGCGACGTCATCGTCAACGCCGCCGGCAAGGTCGCGCTGGCCGCCGGCAACCGCGACGGCGAGCTGTTCTTTACCACCGACGCCGCCCGCACCTTTGCCAAGCGCATCGTCGACGCCGGCTTTGACGGCATCTTCGTGAGCATCTCCAACCCCTGCGACGTCGTGTGCACCGAGCTGTGGCACCTGACCGGCTACGATCCCAAGAAGATCATCGGCTCGGGCTGCGGCCTGGACTCCGCCCGCCTGCGCACCGAGATCTCCAAGAAGGTCGGTGTGAGCCCCAAGTCTATCGACGCCTACATGATCGGCGAGCACGGCTTTAGCCAGCTGGCCGCCTTTAAGGCCGCAACCATCGCCGGCAAGAGCCTCAACGAGCTTCAGGCCGAGAACCCCGACAAGTATGCCTTCGACCACATGGAAATCGAGGAGCTCGCGCGCAAGGGCGGATACGTAACCTACCAGGGCAAGCAGTGCACCGAGTACGCCGTCGCCAACTCCGCCGCGCGCGTCTGCGCCGCCGTGCTGCACAACGAGCACGCCGTGCTTTCGGCATCCACGCTCATGACCGGCCAGTATGGCGAGGAGGGTATCTTTACTTCCCTGCCGTGCGTGATCGGCGCCGAGGGCGTCGAGGAGGTCTACACGCTCGACCTGTCCGAGCACGAGCTCGAGGGCTTCCACAAGAGCTGCCAGCACATTCGTGACAATATCGCCCAGCTCGACTGGTGGGATGCCGAGGCCTACGACGCCAAGTAAGCGTCGGTTGCTGCGACACCTCGCTCATACGGACGCCATGCAAAGCGGGCCGTGCCGGAAATCCCCGGCACGGCCCGCTTTTTGACTCACACGACACGCTTGCGAATCGAAGGTGAATACTTTTCCCGGTACCTAGTACTGCTCGATGCCCATGTAGCGACGAACCTCGGGGCTGTGGTCGAACACCTTGCCGCGAGCGGCACGCAGTTCGCAGCTCATGTTGTAGAAGAAGATCGGCTCCAGGTACGAACGCACGCTGGCGGGCACCTCGCCTACGCCGTACTCGAGCGCGTCGAGCACCATGACCGTATCGGTGTGCGTGTTGAGGAACGCCAGCGCGCGCTCCTCCATGGGGCGGCACTCGCCCGATCCGAGCTGCACAAAGTAGAACACGCCGGGCTCGGTAGCCTCGAAAGGACCGTGGAAATACTCGCCGGAGTGGATGTAGCAGCAGTGCTGCCACTGCATCTCCATGAGCGAGCAGATGGCCATAGCGTAGGTCTGGCTAAAGTTGGGGCCGGAGCCCAGGATATAGAAGAACTTGTGCTGCTGGCAGAGCTCGGCAAAGCGGGCGCCCAGCTCGGCGTTGACCTTCTCACGGGCGGCGGGCAGCAGCGCATCCATCTGCTTGAGGCCCTCATACATGTCGGCGAGTGCCTCGTAGCCTTCCTGCTGGTCGAGCAACTCGGCGGCGATCAGAGCGCCGATGCCCTGCGGCACCTCGGCCTGCGGCACGCCCTCACCCCACGGATAGACCCAGGTAGTCCACTTGCCGTTATCGATCTTGGAGCCTTCGCAGTCGGTCATGGCCACGACCTCGGCGCCGGCTGCCAGCGCCATCTCGCAGCCGTCGACGACCTCCTGCGTGTTGCCGCTGTGGCTGCAGGCGATGACGAGTGACTTCTCGCCAAGACTCTTGGGAGCCATCAGGCAAAACTCGCGCGCCGTGTAGACCGTCGAGGTAAACGTGGTTGCCTCGCGCTTGAGCAGCTCGTTGGCCGGCATCAGGTCGATCATCGAACCGCCGCAGGCGATCCAGAAGACGTTCTCAATCTTGCCCTTGCGCTCGATAATTTCCTGAATCAGATCGTGTGCGTTCATGGTGATGCCCCTTCTTGTGTGGCGGTTTTGAACGACGGCGCTCGTACCTGCAGTCGTTCTATGTTGTCCTATTTATAGCACGCACGACGACATCCGTGAAGCCATTCCACCAAACTTGTTCTATATTGTTCTATCTATAGACGTTAGATGTCGAACACATAGCGCGAGCCCACGATCTTTTGGCGTCCGAGCAGCAAGGGCCGCCCGTCCGCATCCGTAAAGTACGCCTCCATATAAAACAGCGGCTCGCCGACCGGTACCTCCAGCAGCGGGGCCACCTGAGCATCGGCAAGCGCAATCTCCACGGTACAAGGGTCGGATTTGAGCGGCGCGCGGCCCGAATGCTCGGCAACGAGCGCAAAGATTGAGTTATCGGTGAGGTCCTCGTCGGCAAGCGTCTGCAGATAGGGATGGTCAGCCAGCACAAAGGCGTTGTTCTCGAGCATGACGGGCACGCCGTCTGCCGTGCGCACACGCTCGACCACGATGAGCTCGCAGCCGGGTTCCACCCCAAAAAACGCCGCGTCCTCGCGCGTCGCCGCAACCACCGTGCGCGACACCAGGCGTGCTCCGGCCACCATGTCGTTGGCAGCGCAACCCTCGGAAAAGCTCTGAACGTCACCCTTCTGGACAATCTTGCGCTTGAGCTTGGGCGCGCACACGAACGTGCCCCTCCCCTGCTGGCGGTTGAGATACCCCGCGCGCGACAGCTCCTCGATGGCGCGGCGCACGGTGACGCGTCCCACACCATAGGACTTAGCGAGCTCCATCTCGGAAGGAATGCGCGAGCCGGATGCGTACACGCCACGCGCGATCTCGCCCTTTAGGTCGTCCATAACCTGCTGGTACAGCGGCACAGCGGACACCTCAGTGCGCTCGGTTTTATCATCGGATGCCATCGTTATGCTCCATTCCGTGCATGCTCGGACTCAAACTCTTCAATCGCCGCCATAAACTGCTCGCCAAAGGCGTCGGCCTTTTTCTCGCCAATGCCGTTGACCTGGATAAGCTCGTCGCGCGTCTGTGGACGCAGGCGGCACAGACCGCGCAGGGCCTTGTCGGAAAAGACCATATACGGCGCCATCTCCAGCTCGGTCGAGATCTCCTTGCGCAGGGCACGCAGGCGCTCGAACAACTCGGCATCGTCGCCCACGCGTGGGCGCTGATCCAGCTCGGCCTCCTCGCGCAGCAGATCGACGGCGCGGCGGGCGCGGGCCGAGGCCTTGCGCTTGGACGCGCGACGCTTAACGGTAAAGGCAAACGCCTCATCCTCGACCTCGACGGCACGCGGACCCAGCCCCACGACCGGGTACTGCCCCTGCGAGGTGGCCAGATAACCGCGGCCGCACAGCTGGCCGATGATGTCCTTGATGCGCCCGACCGATTCGCTCGACAGCTCACCGTAGCCGCGGTCCTCGTCCAGATGCATCTGGCGAATGCGCTCGGTGTTGCCGCCGTGGAGCACATCGGCGATGAGCGACTTGCCAAAGCGCATGGGACGCGTGGCCACATAGCGCACGGCAGCGCGGGCCATATCGGTGACGTCCTCGACCTCGAACTGCGTGAGGCA
>JAUMNV010000076.1 GCA_031295725.1 Collinsella sp. | reverse complement strand
AAATGGTTCGATGTCTGCCCGGATGCGACACATCTGGTGTGTCCATCCTCGCAGTATCCGGTTCTCAAGGTGCACGCTTTGCGGCTCATCCGGTTCCACCGGGCCGCGCGGCAAGGAGATATATTGCCAGACCGGAGGGGCGCCGTGGGCGGGAATCGGGTACTCCATATTTTGTTCACAAATGAATATGTCCCTCAGTCGCGTCCCTGAGGTTATAACTGAAGCATTGGCTTCTGATATTGGCGATGACCAGCTGTTTTATGTGTATTGAGACATCGGTCATCTCTGGAGCGCTACTTTACTCCAAAGGCATCAGTTATTTGTTTCCCATCGGTAAAAGGCGGGTTTTGTTCGCCAAGCGTTCTTATATATAGCTAGATACGGGTTCGAACCCGTGCACCGGCAACAAAAAAGCGACCAACCGGAGTTGACCGTCTCAACAATCTTTGGGTGGGCCGTCAGGGGTTCAGCCTGCTTCGCAGGCGGCCGCTGCGGCGCTTTCGCGCCTTGCGCGCTGCGCTGGCAAACGCTCACGCGTTTACTCAGCTCCGCGCCCCGACGGGTTCGAGCCCATGAAAAGGCGACGAAAAAGACGGCCAACCGAAGTTGACCGTCTCAACAATCTTTGGGTGGGCCGTCAGGGGTTCGAACCCTGGACCTTGGGATTAAAAGTCCCCTGCTCTGCCAGCTGAGCTAACGGCCCGCGGGTGGCATTGTACCACGGTCTGGGACTATTCCCAACTCCATTGGCCGTTCTGGAAAATCACAACTTCACGTCCATCAGGCGTAATGCCCGTAATATCGATGTCGTCCGTGCCGATCATAAAATCGACGTGCGTGCTCGAGACGTTAACGCCATGCTCCAGGAGCTCCTCCTTGGACATGTCATACCCACCCTCGATGCATTCGGGGAAACCGACACCTAGCGCGAGATGGCAGCTAGCGTTCTCGTCATAGAGCGTATCGTAGAACAGAACACCACTTTCGCGGATCGGCGTGTTCTTGGAAATGAGCGCGACCTCTCCCAGGTGAGCAGCGCCCTCGTCAGTATCGATGATACTTGCGAGCGTTGCCTTGCCCACGCGGGCGTCGTAGTCCACCACGCGGCCGCCCTCGAACTTAATCCAAAAATCGTCGACTTTATTGCCGTGGTGGATGAGCGGCATGGCCGAGTACACGATACCGTCAGCGCGCATGCGATCGGGCGAAGTGAAGACTTCCTCGGTGGGAATGTTGGGGAAGAAGGGGTGCCCATCGGGCGTCTTGCCCTTGCCGCCGGCCCACTCGTGACCCTTCGTCATGCCAATCGTCAGATCGGTTCCATTTGCCGCGGTGTAATGCAGGCAGTCGAAACGATTGTCGTTCAGGAAACGCAGGTTCTTTTCGAATGCGGCGTCATGGAGCTCCCAGTCGCTCTCTGGGTCCTGGCCATCGGCGCGAGCGGTGTGCAGAATCGCATTCCACAGCTTATAGATTGCAACCTCATCGGCGTCTCCCGGGAACACCTCGCGCGCCCAAGCCACGACCGGAGCGCCGGCGATGCACCACGGATTGATGTTGTAATCCAGTCCACGGCGGAAAACTTTGCACTGCGTGTTCTTTGCCTTAGAAGCTGCAGCGGGCTTAGCGGGATCGATGCCCTTAAGGGCGGCGGGGTCCGCACCCTCGATAAAGATAAAGCAGGCACCGTCCTGGGCCAGGGAATCCAGCTGCAGGCGCTTCCACTCGGGCGTCTGCTCAAAATAGCTTTTCTCGACATGCTCGTACGTGAGCCTCGTCACGGCATCATCGGCCCAGATGACCGTCACGTGGCCGGCGCCGGCAGCATAGGCCTCCGCGACCACCACGCGCGCAAACGGCGCGCACTCAACCGGAGACTGAACGACGACTTCCTGGCCGGGCTTAACGTTTACGCCCTTGCGGACAACCAGGCGCGCATAGTTTTTAATCTTGGGCTCCAGGGACTTCATACCCTCCAGGGCCTCTTCGACCGTCAGGGCAGCTCGAATCATGTGCCACTCCATCTATCTATAGAACAGTAAAAAGGCGCGCCGCAAAAACGACGCGCCTTATATCTTAGCGATAAGTATGTATGCAAACGCTACTTCTTCTTGGAGTCCTTCTTGTCCTCCTCGGCAGCTGCGCGCTCGATAAGAGCGTTGAGCTTGTTCTCGGACATGCCCTCGGCCTGCGCGCGGTACATGTTGCGCAAGGGACGAATACGAGCGAAGTCGTAGATAAAGTCACCTAGGATGATGACATAGGACAAAACGATGCCGACCATCTGGACAGGGCTGGACACCATGCCAGCGGGAGCGAAGTACAGCGAGGCCCAAATTGCCACGACGAGCACCATGCCAATGGCGAGCACAATCCACCAGATGCGACGGCGCTTGGTGTAGTCCTCGTCCTGCTTGAGGAGGATATTCGACACCGTATAGATGCGGTCCTCCTTGGCGCGCTGCTTAGCCTTGCGGGCGCGCTTCTCCTCTTTAGAGAGGCCCTCGAGGTTCTCGCCCTTCTCGAGCTCTTTGCGGCGTGCCTTAGACGAAGCCGGCACGACGCGAACGGAGCTCGCTGCTTGGCGGGCGGGCTTAGCAGATGCGGCAGACTTGCGCGCAACCCCGGTAACTTCGTGGGATTGCGTGCGCTTGTTCGTGGCGCTACGGGTACTCACTTATGCGTTCTCCTTCATGCTTGTGAACTGGGAGCCCGTGATGATCTGGAAGGCCTCGCGATAGCGCTCGGACGTGCCATCGATGACCTCGGCGGGCAGGTGCGGGGTCTCCCCCGTCATATCCCAGTTGGCCTTGAGCCAATTGCGGACGAATTGCTTGTCGTAGCTAGGCTGGATCTTGCCCTCCTCGTAGCTGGCAGCAGGCCAGAAACGGCTGGAGTCGGGCGTGAGGCACTCGTCGATCAGCGTGACCTTGCCATCGATGACACCAAACTCGAACTTGGTGTCGGCAATGATGATGCCACGGGTCGCGGCGTACTCGGCAGCGGCCTTGTAGATCTTGAGGGAAAGGTCACGAATCTGCGTGGCGATGTCCTCGCCCACGATCTCGCAGCAACGCTCGAACGAGATGTTCTCGTCGTGGTCACCGATCTCGGCCTTCGTGGACGGCGTGAACAACGGCTCGGGAAGCTTGGAAGCCTCGGTCAGGCCCTCAGGCAGCTGGATGCCGCAGACGGTGCCGTTCTCGTCGTAGGTCTTCTTGCCCGAACCGGTCAGATAGCCGCGGACGATGCACTCGATAGGAATCGTCTGGGCCTTCTTAACCAGCATGGCGCGGCCAGCGAGGTAGTCACGATACTCAGCAAACTCCTCGGGGAAATCCGCCGGGTCGATGGAAACGAGATGGTTGGGGACGATGTCGGCAAACTTATCGAACCAGAATGCCGAGATGCGATTGAGCACCTCTCCCTTAAACGGAATCTCGTCGGGAAGAATGAAGTCGAACGCAGAAATGCGGTCGGTGGCGACCATCAGCAGGTTTTCACCGGCATCGTAAATATCACGAACCTTGCCACGGGAATCCGGACGACGCTCCATCGTTGTCACGTGAGTCACTCCTTACCTAAATACGACAGAAATGCGGGTTCTTTCCCGCATGTTTTCGCAAACTCGGAGCGGCAGGGACGCGGCCCCTCCTTCACCGAATAGCGAAAAGCTAGTGCTCCATTGTAGTAGATGCCGCGTCCGCCGTGTGCTCGCGGGGCAGATGAATTGTAAAAGTCGTACCCTTTCCAAGCTCCGACTCCACGGATATGTAGCCATGGTGACGCTCGACGATCTGCTTGGTCACGGCGAGGCCGACGCCCAGGCCGCCAGCTTCGCGGGCGCGGCTGGCATCGGCGCGCCAAAACCGCCCGAAAATGCGCGACAGATCGTCCTTGGCAATACCGATGCCGGTATCAGAAACGGCAATGCTGACGTGCCTGCGGTCACTGAGCACCGACACCACGACCCAACCGCCCTCGGGGGTGTAGCGCATGGCGTTGCTCATGAGGTTGATAACACATTGCGTGATCATGTCGGGATCGGCCTCGACGACATCGTCGTGCCCTTGGGTTTCATCTGCAAAGCGAAGACGAAGGTCACGGTCGGCAAACAGACGCTCCTGGCCGTTCACAATCGATCGCACGAACGGAACCATGTCCACCGGTTCTAGATTGAGCGGAGCCGTGCTGTTTTCCATACGCGATAGGTCGAGCATCTGCTGCACCAGACGAGCCAGGCGACGCGTCTCGGAAGCAACGGTCTCCAAATGCTCATCGTCGGTGGGATACACACCGTCTTGCATGGCCTCGACCGTTGCCAGCATGGCCATGAGCGGCGTGCGCAGCTCGTGTGCAACGTCTGAGGTCAGGCGCTTCTCGTGTTTCATATCCTTCTCGAGCGAGGTGGCCATCTCGTCGAAGGTCTCACCCAGCTGATCGATCTCGTCATCGCCGCGCAGCCCCGTGCGAGCCGACAGGTCGCCGTCACGGATTTGCTTTGCGGTACTGGTGATGCGATGAATCGGTTTGGTGAGCATGCGCGACACGAGCGATCCGATAACGACCGAAATGCAGATTGCAACAACCGCGGCGAGGGCCATGGCGTTAAAGGTCTTCTCCCTAAACGCAGAGTCCGCCTTGGTGAGCAGAGCGTCGGAGCCGATGGCCCACAGCTTTACCTGTCCGACATGCTCGCCGGAAGACGTTACAATCTCGACGTTAGCAACGCTATCGGAGTCGGTTGGAGCAGACGAGACCGGACTATGCGATGCCCTCTTGCCGCTCGTGTCGTCGGTCGTAGCCTGGTTTTCGCGTACATCGGCGGTGGCGCTTGCCGAGGGCCAGGAATCGTCATAAACGATCACGCCCTTTTTATTGACGACCTGCATGCCCAGATCGTCGGAAACCAAACTCGACGTTGCGACCGTGCGCAGTTCTCCCGCAGTCCAAGAGCCGTTTTCCTCATATGAGGTTGCCAACTTCTCGGCAGCGGAATTTGCGATTTCGACGATATTGGAGCGTGTGTAATCCGAAAAGACTGTGCCCCACACAACAGAGACAACGCCCACCAGCACCAATACCGTCATGAGCGATGTCAGAGCAAAAGCAAGTGCCATGCGCGAGGGATAGCTCATCGTTGGCCGTGAATCGGAACGAGGCGTGTTCCAACTAGCCTTGGAACCCGCCTCGCTCTCCTGCTTGTGCTTTTGTCCGATTTCAAAGCGCGCAGGTGTCATATGTGATTTCCCTATTTCTCGTCCGACTTATCGGTCTTGGCCGGAGCCTCGAAGCGATAGCCGACACCATGGACGGTGTAGAGCCACTTGGGCTTCTTGGGATCATCGCCCAGCTTGGCGCGAAGATTCTTCACGTGGCTATCGATGGTGCGCTCATAGCCCTCAAAGTCATACCCGAGCACTTTCTCGACCAGCTCCATGCGGTTATACACACGGCCGGGATGGCGGGCAAGCGTGGTGAGCAGCTTAAACTCGGAAGCCGTCAGATCGACTTCCTTGCCCTCGACCAAGATCTTGTGGCCCGAGATATCGATGACCAGATCGCCGAAGTCGAGTACCTCGACGGCGGGCTCGTCGGCCTGATGGGCACGGCGGAACAGAGCGCGAACGCGGGCGACGAGCTCGCGCGGCGAGAACGGCTTAATCAGATAGTCGTCGGCGCCGAGCTCAAGACCGATAATACGGTCCTCGATCTCGCCCTTAGCCGTCAGCATGATGATGGGGACATCCGAGGTATCGCGAATGGTGCGGCAAACGCGCTCGCCGGGAATCTTGGGGAGCATAAGGTCGAGCACGACCAGGTCGAACTGATGCTTCTCGAACTCCTCGATCGCGGACTGGCCGTCGCCGACGCCCACAACCCAGTAGCCTTCGCGCTCGAGATAGGCAGCGACGGCGTCACGGATTGCCTTCTCATCCTCGACCAGCAGAATCTTTTTTGCATCTGAAGCCATAACACGGCCCCCCCTGTCTCAATTAGCTAAGAACAAGCCCATTTTAACGCACCTGAGCCCGCCGGATGCCGCTATGACGCGGCAGCTCGGCGGGCGGTACTCACAATTACAACGCGTTTATTCCCCTGTTGGCGCCTTTTTAACCCCTCTAAGCTTAAAGAGAAAATAGGCGTGCAGTGACCGTCTCTGGTATACCCTGGCTGTTGCGCACCGTGGCGTACGTAAGGAATGAGTCCGATTTTCCCGCCGTAGCTGGATAATCGCCATACTCCAAAGCGCGGTCGGGCGACAGCAGCGAGCCATAGGTCTTGGCAGAGGTGTCGATCAGGAAATGCGACGCCTGTACCTTAACAAGGTATTTATTCTTCTTGCCAGCCGCACATGCGAGCGGCTCGCGTGACAGAAAGAGGTACGGCCCTCCCTCATTACCGATATACGTGCCCATATTGCCCAGGCTGCCCACGCCGCTATAGGCCGCCTCGATAGAAAACACGAAGGTATCGCCCATATACACGGCCTCGAAAGGCGAGACTGACGAGGGAAGGACTAGCTGGGCACGCTTGGTGTTGTTGCCGTCGGTCAGATCGATTGCCGTTATGCCGTAGTAGACGCCCTCGTCGTTGCGGACACGCGGCGAGATGGTCAAAATGCCGTCGCTCGCGCGCGGGGCCGATGCAAAGCGGCCCGTCGATTTCCAAATTGTCTCGGCCTTGGATTCATCAAGTGAGCGACGATAGCAAAACGAATCACTACTCGTTTTATTGCCACCTGCCGAGGGCATTTTATACCAGATGACTGATGACCCGAACGCCGTAAACAGCGGCGGATCGTAGTCCTTGCCACCTCGATCGAGCTCAACCACGTCGCCAGAGAGCGAAGCGCCCGACAGATTTTGAGCGTAGAGCTTCCACGATGAATTGGCAAAGTTCATCTCAACCCACGCGAATACGCCGTCGCCGGCACGGACATCGTAGAATGCATATCCCGTGCCCTCGATAGGATCCTCGATTAATGTGGTAAGCGAGCCATCGCCCAGGTTGAGCACACCGAGTGTGTTGGCGTGCAGTGCCGATGCGGGCGCCATCATTGCCGCGGCGTAATCGCCGTCGCAGTAGTACAGCAGCGTACCCAGAGGCAGCGTCCACGACGCCGCCGGCTCAAGATCGATGTCGACTGCCTCGTACTCATCCGTAATCGAGATGATTTTGGAATCATCCTTGATAACCTGCGGCTCGCCGGCGGCATCATCGCTGGTACCCGTTTTTTTCGAGCATCCGGCAAGCACCGTGGCAGCGCCCGCAGCAACCCCACCAAGCACAAAGCCGCGACGCGATATTCCGTTCTTGATGTGATCGGCGATACCCATTAGGCGATCTCGGCGCGAGCGGCCTCGATAGCGCGTGTAAGCTGGTCGGCGCAGGAGGTCTTTTTCATACCGCAGGTATTACCGGCGAGAACCTCGATTACGCGATCGGCAGGAGCGCCCTCGACCAGCTTGGAGATAGCCTTGAGATTGCCGTCGCAGCCGCCGGTAAACTCAACGCCCATCACCTTGTTGCCGTCATCGGAAAGGTCAAGGTGAATATTGCGAGCACACACGCCCTGAGGCTTGTAATCAAACGAAATCATGCGATCCCCTCTCAGAATGTTATTCGAGACGACTATTATCCCCGTCTTTCCCTAAATGCAACGAGGCGCTTTGCCGGCAACACACATTACCAGCAAAGCGCCCTAAAAAGCTAACGTTATGCCCGAACCTACTCGAAGCTCAGCTGCTCCAGGCGATCGAAGACCGTGTCGATACGGGTGAGGAAGTCCCACGGATCAAAGATCTCGTCGAGTTTCTCCTGGCTGACGGTGCAGCGCGGATCGGCCTCGAGACGCTCCTTAAAGGTAGGGCCGGAGACACAATCCTGTACCTCGTGCCAGGTTGCCATGGCGTTCTCCTGCACAATGGCGTACGCGTCCTCGCGGGTGATGCCCGTGTCGACGAGGGCGAGCAGGACCTTGGAGGAGAAGATGAGGCCGCGTGTCTTGTTGAGGTTGGCCATCATGCGAGCGGGATACAGCTGCAGGCCGTCGATAACGCGGATGAGGCACTGGAACATGTGGTCGAGGGCGATGAAGCTATCGGCCTGGGCGACGCGCTCGGCAGAGGAGTGCGAAATGTCACGCTCGTGCCACAGGGCGACGTTATCGAAGGCAACCTGGGCGTTGGACTTCACGACGCGCGACAGACCGCAGACTTTCTCCATGGTGATGGGGTTGCGCTTGTGCGGCATGGCTGAGCTGCCCTTTTGGCCCTTACGGAACGGCTCCTCGGCCTCGAGCGTATCGGTCTTCTGTAGATTGCGAACCTCGGTAGCGATGCGCTCACAGGTGGCCGCTGTAGTGGCAAGCACGCCGGCAAGGTAGGCGTGGTGATCGCGGCTGATGACCTGCGTGGACAGGGGATCGTGGACCAGGCCCAGGTGCTCGCAGACGTACTCCTCGACGAACGGCTCGATGGAGCTGTACGTGCCGACAGCGCCCGAGATAGCACCGAAGGCAACATTCTTGCGGGCGTCCTCAAGACGATCCAGATCGCGCTTGAGCTCCCAGGCCCAAGAGCCAAACTTCATGCCGAAGGTCATCGGCTCGGCATGGATGCCATGAGTACGGCCGGCGCAGAGCGTGTTGCGCTCCTCAAAGGCGCGACGCTTGCAGATCTCGCCGAGTTTTTTGACGTCCTCGATGATCAGGTCGCAGGCCTGGGTGAGCTGGTAGCACAGGGCCGTGTCGCCCAGATCGGAGCTGGTCATGCCATAGTGAACCCAGCGGCTGGGCTTGGGGTCGCCCTCGGGAACATCGGCATCGATGTACTCCTTCATGTTGGTCAGGAAGGCAATGACGTCGTGGCGCGTGACTTCCTCGATCTCATCGACCTTCGCCTTCTCAAAGTTGGCATGGTCGCGGATCCACTGGGCCTCGTCTTTGGAAATACCGATCTTGCCGAGCTCCGCCTGGGCCTCGCAGGCCAAGACCTCGATCTCCTGCCAAATGGCGTACTTGTTCTCGAGGGAGAAAATGTGTCCCATCTCCGGGCGGGTATAGCGATCGATCATAGCGGCTCCCTTTTGGTTATTGGCACGTTGGTCGTAACCCATCCATTGTACCGTGCGCAGGTGCAAGTATGGGCAGCAGGCATTAACCTAACATTTTGGAATTGGAGCGAGCAACGGGACGTCCGCGTATTTGCTTCGCAAATCCGCACCGGCTTCAGGCGCCTGTCGGCGCCTTCGCCTGCTCGCTACAAACGCTTCGCGTTTGCTTTACGCTCGCACCCTGTCGGGTTCGAGTCCCGGCGCTTTATTGAAAAAAGCACGGCACCGTAATGGTGCCGTGCTTGTGCTTCTAGCAGGAGCGGGCAACGGGACTCGAACCCGCGAGTGTCAGCTTGGGAAGCTGATGCCTTACCACTTGGCGATGCCCGCATATGTGGGGGATAGTATAGCGCGGTTGTCTTGTTCGATACAAGGGTGTCGATGCTTGTTTTAGCTGTGGAGAATCGTTTGAAAACCGCGCCAATTGTGGAGATGAGGACCTTTGTCTTTCTTTTCTTACCATCTTCTACCTGCACTTTTATCTGATTGTTGTATTTGAGCTCGATTTGTCAGAAATCGGGCAAGCTTTTGGTCAGGCTCCGGTACTTACCCGCATGAACCTCGGGGGTAGCCTCATCCTACGCGTCGCAACCTCCCCATGCGGCGCACGAGGGATAAGGAGCAGCCATGTCCAACGCACCCACGCACTCTGTCCACAGCGCAATCGCAACAGGTCCGCTGCTCCTGCTCCTCTTCCTGCTTTTCGGCTGCCTGACACCGGGAGCCGCATTTGCCGTCGATGGCTACGATCAGCTCGGCTTCCGCACTATTAGCGATGATTGTGGGCCCTTCTTCATCGGCAAGTATGAAGCTCAAGACGCCTCGATTGCCTACTGCATGAACCAGGAGCGCCCCGGCCCCACCAAACCGGGCGGCCCATGGCTCAACTTTGATCAAGGCTGGGTGTGGCTCGACGACGAGTTCGCGGCAATCGTTTGTCACGGATATCCCACCACCACGTCGTTTGGCGGTTACCATCTTTCACCCGATCGCGCCCGCGCCGCCACCCAGCTTGCCGTATGGATGCTCAACGGCACTACCCATGTCGACGGCACCTACTCCTACACGACCGCTCAGGGTAAAACCAAGAGCGGACACTTTACCGCCGACAATGAAGTCGTGGCGGCTGCGCGGTGGCTCCACGACAGCGCAAAATCAGGAAGCATCAAAGCCGCTCCGCACCGCGCGCGACGCTATCTAGGAGCCGTATCGGGCGGCAGCAAACGTCAAGACATGCTCTATGTACTGCCGGCGGTCTCTGTTTCCTTCCAAAAGCAGTCTGCGAACACCGTTATTACCAGCGGAAACAATACCTATCAGTTTACCGGGGCAACATTCGATGTTTTTGAGAGCGCCAGCGGCGCGCGTGTTGGTACCATCCAGATGGACGGCAACGGTCGAGCACAGGCAACACTCCTACCCAACACGGCGTACTACCTGATTGAAACGAAGGCGCCGGCCGGCTATGTCCCCCGTCGTGATCGCATCGCTTTTACCACGGGGAATGACGGCGGGCGGGTCGCCATTGATGAACAGCCCGGCACCATCAACCTGCGTATCGTAAAACTCGATGCCGCGACGAATGCCGGCCCCCAGGTGGGATCTTCACTCGCAGGAGCAGAGTTCACGTGTGTGTCGCAATCAACCCCTGGATGGGCACAAATCCTCACGACCGACGAAAGCGGTCGGGCCACCCTCGCCGATGTCCCCTTAGGAACCTTTACCATCTACGAATCAAAAGCCCCCGAGGGCTACCTGCCATCCAACGATAGCTGGACCTATACCGTTGGAGCCGACCAGCTCGGCGATTCAGGCGTGGTCGAGATCGAATCTCGCATTTCCGATATCCCCATTGCGTTTAACCTTGAGATTTCCAAATTCAAGGATTACGGCAATAGCGACCAATCCGGCCTGGAGCAGCCGGCGGGTGGTGTTGTCTTTGAGGTTGTCAGCAACAGCTCTCAGCAGGTTGTTGGCACACTGACCACAAACATCTATGGCTTTGCCTCCACCAAAGATCAGCCCGAAGCATGGTTCGGCACAGGCAAGCGACCCGCCGGTGTCCACGGAGCCGTCCCATACGACCGTGCCGGCTACACGGTTCGCGAGGTTCCGGAAACCGTCCCCGAGGGTTTTAAACGTGCAGGGGAATGGACCGTCGGGGCCAATCAGATTTCCGACGGCGCCGAGCTTCAATATATCATAGACAACCACGCTCTGTCGACGCATCTCCAGATTGTAAAACGCGATGCCCAAACAGGCGCTTCTGTTCCCCTAGCCGGATTCACCTTCCAACTCCTCGACAGCAATCACGAACCTGTCTCACAAACTTGCTGGTATCCAGCACATAACGTAATGGACACCTTTACGACTGACGCGACCGGGACCGTCACACTGCCCGAATCGCTCGTGCCGGGCACCTATTATGTACGCGAAACCTCGGCCAAAGAGCCCTATCTTGTCGGCGAAGAGATCGAGGTAAACATACCCACCGACATGAGCCTAACGCCCGTTGCAATCGCCTCGTATTATGACCACGCCGCGACCGGAAACATCAGGATCGTTAAAACCGATGCCATAGACGGGAGCAGCCTCGCGGGCGCCGTCTTTGAGATCCGTGCCTCGGGTGATATCGTGCGCCCCGACGGTAGCATTGCCGCGCTCGACGGTGAGACTGTCGCGACCGTCACGACGGATGAAACTGGAGAAGCACGCGCGGACAACCTCCCACTGGGATCTGACACCGCACGCTACGAGGTTGTCGAGACTCAAGCGCCGGCAGGCTTCTTGCTCGATCAGACAACCCATATTGTCGACCTTACTTATGCCGACCAGAAAACACCCGTTGTAGAAGCACGGCTTAACGTATCCGACGATTACACCAAGGTTGATATCTCCAAGGTCGATGCAAGCGCTGAGCAGGAAGTAGAAGGCGCACGGCTCACCTTATATGGTCCCGATAAAACCGAAATAGACTCCTGGACCTCATCCGACAAGCCACACCGCGTCGAACATCTTGCACCCGGCACCTACTCGTTGCGCGAAATGATGTCTCCGCGGACCTATGACCTTGCCGAGGAGATAACGTTTGAAATAAAGGATACGGGAGAAGTCCAATCCGTCGCGATGAAGGATGCGCCCATCGAGATCAAGGGGCAGGTCGACAAGCGTCAGGAACTTGTCCAACCTATCGAAAAGGGCCTGTTGGCTAACGGCGATGGTAAAAACCGTGCCGCGATGCAAACCAATACGGATGGGCTTTTCTCCTATACCATCGACGCTCGAAACGATTCAACTACCTGGGTTGATGAGTTTACAATTACCGATGATCTTGAGTG
Organism: Collinsella sp.; assembly: GCA_031295725.1. Classification (GTDB taxonomy): domain Bacteria; phylum Actinomycetota; class Coriobacteriia; order Coriobacteriales; family Coriobacteriaceae; genus Collinsella. The sequence continues at coordinate 43,673 of JAUMNV010000076.1, read as the reverse complement.
TGCCGAGGACGATACGGCGAGATTCGTCTCAATCGAAACCCCCGTCGCCATCGGCGACCTCAATGGTCTGTGCAACGTGTGGTATCGCACGACGCCGTTGGACTCGACAGACGTCGATGAGCCGGCAAACGCGACACTTGACGATGGGCACGAAAATCCTTGGCTTGAGTCCGACGAAGTAAGGGAAAGTCTGGGTGAGGATTGCCGCCTCGTCGATTACGACGGCTGGCACCTCTGGAAGGCGGATGTCTCGACCACGGAATCCACCACACTCGAGGCGAAAGAACTCGACCTTGCGTCCAATACCGTCGTAACGGGCATTCGCATTGAATACGGTGCGGTAGCCGCCGACTTTACGACTCGAAGCGATGCGGATTCTTGGACCCGCGATGATCTCAAAGATGAGCACGACGACCTTGACGATGCCAAAGCAATCCTTGGCACAGACGCTCGGGGCGCAATCGTGCACATGCAGGCGACGTCGGCTTATACGCCCCAAACCGCACTCACCAACAGCGCACGCGTCGATCTTTGCCGCAACGGCGGCGGCGATAAACTTGAGTCACATGACGAGGACCGTGTCATTCAACGCTGTACCCTACCGCAGGACCTACCGGCAACAGGATCAGTTCCCATCGCCGCTTGCATCACCGCGCTCCTGACCTCGGGTGCCGCAGCCCTATGGTTCGCTCGCCTTAGGTCGACCCCAAAGAAGCGCTAGCGCGATGAAAAAGCGGGCGAGCCAGTCCCCTGGCTCGCCCGCTTTCAATCATGTAAATCGCCGTATCTACTCTGCAGACGAAGATCCACCATCAACGATTGCCTGCTCGGACTCAGGAATCCCATCGGCACCCGTACTCTGTTCTTGCTCCACCTCTTCGCTGATTGCGGAGGCGGGGGTCGAGCCCTTTGCACCCACGATGTAGGCAGCCCCAAATCCTAACGCAATGGCAATCAAGGTCAAAATCACGTAGACAGGCCAATGGCGCTTAATATACGAAAACACGTTGACTCCTTAGAGCTCCGTCTACGAACGGCGGATAACCTCGGTCACGACCTCGGATACCGTGGCAATGTTCGTCGGGTTGACATTGTGGGGCAGGTCGTCCTCGGTACGAGCGCAAGCCAGACGCGTGCCGTCCACGCCGGCGATGGTGAGGGCTCGGCGGCTCGCCTCGAGCGCGGCATAGGCATCGGTCTTGGCATAGGGCATCTCGAGCGCGCCACAATCGACATGGAACGACTTGCACACCTTGCTGACCAGGTTCATGATGCGGCGATCGCCCTTGAGCAGCTGCTGTTCGCCCTCAACCGTCACAACCGAAAGCCTACCGGCGCCGACGGATTCAAGATTGATGAAGAATACGCCGCGGAGCTTATCGCGATGCGAAGCCAAGAAGGCCTTCATACCGGCGCCATCACAATCCGAGGCGCCCGTTGCCACAAACCAGATATCGTGACCGAGCAGCTCATCATCGCCCATAGAGGCGACAGCCGAGAGCATATCTTCGGAAGAAGCGCCATCGGAAGACGTAGCGCCGCCCTTCCAGCCATCGTTATCGTCCTCGAAGTTATCCCACGAACCGATACCGCGACCGGACTTCTTGGCATCGTAATCGTCTTCGACGCCCAGCCAATCACTCATGCTGTCCTGCTCGTTTTTCCTTTTACGACCGAACAGGCCACCCAGGCCGCGTTTGCGAGACTTGGGTGCCGCCGGGGCGGGAGCCGAAATGGTCTCGATCGGCTGCGCGCCCGACGCAACGGGCATAGAAGGCGCAACGGGTGCCGATGTGGGTTCGGGACCCTGGGCAGTAGCAAAGGGGTCGTTGACCTGGGCAGAGGGATCGGGAAGGTCGAACAGCGACGTGCGAGACGCAACGTTTGCCTGCTTCATAGACGGCAGCGACGGATCGGGGACCGAAGCCAGCGGAGACGAGGAAGGTGCAGGCGACGGTGCCGACGCCGGATCGGGAACATTCATCTGCGGACGCGGCGATGCCTGGGAGGAAATCTGGGCCATAAGGGAATCGACCGTTTCGTCCTGGGTGGGAGCGACATTGGCAACCGTGGCACCGGAACCACTCGGGGTCGGCATGGTGAAAATCTGCGTGGAGTAAGGCCTCGACTCATCCGTCTCGGGAGTCTCGGAAACCGCAGGCACTTCCTCCTGCTCGACCTCGGTCGAATCACCTTGATCGGCTGCCGCGTATTGCTCTTCGTCAGAGTTGGCCTCGACGGACTCGTCCTCGGCGGCATCTTGGATTTCGGCAGCATCAATGGGCTCGTCATCGTCTGCCGCGTCGCCCTGCTCATCGGAAATAGGAAGGGGCTCGGCAATTGCGGTGCCTTGCTTTTCAAACGTTATCGTGGAATCGAACTGCGCGGCATCAAACGACATGGTGCTATCGACGTGCTGCTGAGCCTCGAAAGACGTTGTTGCCTCAACAACATCCGCTGACGTCGGTTGCTGGGACTCAAAGGACGTCGTAGCTTCGGCAGCGTCGACGGGCCCGGACTGCATAGCCTCGTTCTGCTCGAACTCTTGCGCCGCGCGCTCACGTGCCGCCTCGGCTGCCTGCTGCTGAGCGATAGCCTCCTGCTCGGCAGCCTCGCGTGCGGCAGCGCGCTTCTCCTCGAAATCGTCGACAAATTTCCTGCCCTTTGCAAGCGCACCCTTAAAGAAGCTGGAAGCGCTGGCGCCAATCGAAGAGAACGCGGATGCAATATCGGCATGGGGCGTTGCCGCGGGAATCTCGGCAGAGAAATCAATATCGCTCTCGTAAGACACGCGCCTCGGCTGTTCAACGTAATCGTCGTCAGACTCGTCCGCAACGTCTTGCGCCGGCGCGGCGGGAGCCAAAATGTCCAGTCCTGCCGCGGGATCGATCGCAGACACCGCCTCGGGCTCGGCAACGGCAGCGGTAACCGCGGCAGACTCATCATCCGCAGTGACAACGGGCGCAGGCTCGGGCTCAAACGTCGGCTCCTCGCCCTCCTCGTAATCGAGCGTGCAGGACTCGGGAAGCATTCCGAGCGCACGGATGGCATCCGAACCAAAGCGGATGTTGCCGGCGGCGTTGCGATAGAGCTTGGGCTCGGGCTCGGCCGCGGCAGGCTCCTCCGCCGGCTCAGCAGCGGGAACCTCGTCATTGAACTCTTCGGCCTGGACAGCCTGATTCTGATCCTCGGGCACGATGGCGCCAATCAGCGTCTCGTCGGCAGACGCACCCTCAAAGCCCTCGATCTGCTCGTCAAAAGCCTCGCCCTGTTCGGGCTCGGTTTGAGCGTCGGGAGCAATCGGCTGACCGAACTCGTCCTCGGCGTAGGTAGGCTCTTCGTACTCGATGGTGTTGCCGTAGTCGTTTTGCTGCTGGGCCGCGGCATACTCCGCCGCCGCGCGCGCCATTTCCTCGGCACGACGTTTCTGCTCCCCAAAATAGGTATCGAACGGAACATCGTCGGGAAACTCGTTCTCGCCCTGGAAGGGAGCAACGTTGTCCATAACACCGAGCATAGCGGCGACAGAAGACTTGTTGCACACCGCGCCGGACGTATAGGGAAGAATGTGGCGGTTAGAGATGATGTTTGCCGCGTTGGCAAGTGCAACGAGGGAAGCGAGGATCGCGACAATCCACAGCAGAACCTTGAGCGCGCCGGGGAGCGGCAGGATACGCAGGATGGCAACGGCAGCAGGGGCAACCGTGGCAACGGGCAACAGCTTGGCGATGAGCGCACGATACGAAGCATAGGGCTCGCGGGCGAGCAGCTCAGCACGGGGAGAGTCGTAGTGTGCGACAACGACCACCGGGCGGTTGCGCGGAGACGCGAGCGGGCCCGAGGCCTTGTGGTAGGCGATGACATTTTGGCTCACGCCCGTCTTGCCCAGGCGCGAAACCACGGGGTGGCCCGTGCGCTCGAGCACGTAAAGAACGGCGCCGACAACGGCCAGCAAGGTGCCGACCAAGCCGATACCGCCGACGATGCCCATCAGCAGGGCGCCGGCAAACGCAAGAATACCGGTAACGGCAAATGCCAACCTACCGGGCGCCGGGGCATTGAACTCCTGAACCTCGGGATCAAAGCCGTGGTTGCGGAAGATCTGAGCGATATCCTCGGCAGCCAAGCGCTCTTCTTCGCTGCATGCCGGCGTAATGCCGGTGTTCTGCAGCAGGTGGTTAATATAGTTCTGGGTGTTCGCCATGTGCGCTCCACATCCATAATCCGACAAATAGGCCCAATGCATGCACATTAGAACCGTATATAGTCGAAAGTATACCCCGAGCGAGCGCAAACGACCGAATTCGAGTCATCTTAACGCCCCGAGCGGACAAGGATATAGCCTAATCTCCATATCGGACTAAAATCATGGCAGCAAACCACCTTCTCATGCGAGGACTCTATGACGGCAAGCGACGCGACCGCGACAATTAAAAAGGGAAGTTCGGAGCCCGGTTTCGATAAAACGGCTCAGCGCATCCTCAATCTTTTCTTTGTGCTCAACAGCTCCCCCGAACCGCTGACGACCGAGCAGATCGTCTTGGATTCTGACCTGGGATATGGCTCGGGCAACATCGACTCGGATAAGCGCAAGTTTCGGCGCGATCGTGACAAACTGCTCGAGCGTGGCATCTTAATCAAGGAAGTTCGCCCCGCCGGTGCGCAGGAGACCGAGGAAAGCTCGTGGACAATCGACCGCGAGCACACCTTTGCAGCAGGCGGCCTCATCACCGCAGACGACGCCGATATCCTGCTCAACGCCATCGACCAGACACTAGCGGCCGGCTCATCCACTTTTGCCGCACCGCTTGCCGATATTCGCTCCAAGATTGCCTATCTCACCGGTAGGACGACGGTGGACGAAGCACCAATCCGCCGCTCTCCCACCGTCGATGCGGTATGGAGCGCCTTTGCCGAGCGATGCGCGCTGCGATTTTTATATCAGAACGGACGCGGCGAGCAGAAAGAACGTACCGTCTGCGTCTACGGCATGTTCGAACGCGAGGGCGTGGCGTACTTCTGCGGCCTCGACAATGTCACCGACGGCATCAGGACATTCCGCTGCGACCGTATCGTTCGCGCTTGGCGTCCTTCGAAGGCCTACGCCATCCCTGCGGACTTCAATCTCAACGACTATCTGTTCTTTGAATTCGATTTTGCCGACCGACCGCCCGTTGCAGCCACGTTCTCGTTCGCCCCTCAGACGCAGATCGATATGATCAACGGCCTCACGCGCGGGCGAGGTGAGCTCGCACACACCGATGCGGGATGGACCTGGACCGTTGACGTGCGTGACCTTGAAGCCGCCGCCTCATTTTGCATGGCCCACGCCGTGGACGGCATGAGGCCCGTGGCCCCCAAATCGCTCAAGCAGGCGTGGAACCGCCTCATTGAAAGGACGGTGCACGAGCATGCCCGTGCGTAAACTCACCAGCGAGCAGAGACTCTCGCGCGCCATCGACATCATGGAGGCCCTCTACGCCGCCGGCGAGAGCGGCATGACACGAGCCGAGATTTGCAGCCGCTTTGACATCACAGGGGTGTCGCTCGACGAGATTCTCGAGATCGTCTCGACGCTCGCGGACCGAGAATCGGGCGCGCGCATCATCTGCGAATGCCGCGGCGAGCGTGTGGTCCTCACCGGCGACGCCGGGCGTGTTCTACCGTTGCGCCTGAGTGCCGCCGAGGGCGCTGTGCTCAACCACGAACTTGAATCGTTGGGGATCGAGCCACAGACGGCAGCCCGGATTCGGCATGCTCTTCTACCCGAAGAGCTCGGCTATAACCAGCGCGTCTTTGACACCGTCAACCACGGGTCGCACTGGCAGCAGCTGAGCTGCGCCATTCAGGACGGCGTTCGCTGCCGCATCTCGTATCGCTCGATGGACGATGCACGGCCACGCGAGCGTCTGGTCGACCCCTTGCGCATTACGGCAAACGGCGACCAAACATACTTGATTGCCTGGGACATCGCAGTCGATGAGCAGCGCACCTATCGCATGGATAAAATCGAGGGACTCACCTTGACGGAAGACTCCGTCGTGTCTCACGCACCGGACGTCGCATCCCTCCACGATTCCCTTGCCCGGACGCAGCATAGCGCAAAGCTCCTGATGCCATTCGATATGGCGGAGCATCTGGACTGGGCCGGCATCACCCTAATCGAGCGCAGCGGGGCAGACACGGCAACGGTAACCGTGCATTACGGCTCCGAGCGTTGGCTACTGAGTCAGATAATCGCAGCGGGCGGAGCCATCCGCATCTTGGATGACCCCGCCCTGTCAAAGCGTCTGTGCGATATGGCAAAAACCCTCGTCTGTCCGCTTTAGCGCCGCCGCTCGTGGCGTGCGCGCCACAGTTGCAGATAGTGCCCGATCTGCGCCGATTCGATGCACTGGTAGGAGCTCGTGGGCAGCGACGTTAAGAACTTCTTTCCGTAGCCCTTCGTCACTAGGCGCGGGTCGGCCAGAATCAGCACGCCGCAATCGGTCGACGAGCGGATAAGGCGGCCGGCCGCCTGCTTGACCTCGAGCACCGCCTCGGGCAGCGAATAGCGCGCCCAAGCGCGGTCTTCGCGCAGGTTGCGCTCGCACGAGAGCGGGTCCGTGGGGCTCGAGAACGGCAGCTTGGGAATGATGACGCAGCGCAGCGTCTCGCCGCTGGCGTCGAATCCCTCCCAGAAGGCCTTAAGAGCAAAAAGCGACGAGGTCGGCTCGTTGATAAACCGGTCGCGCAGGCGACGAGGAGATGAGTTGCGCTGCTGGCAGTTGAGCTCCAGACCCGCACGGGCCATCTTGGGCTCAACGCGGGCATACAGGTCTTCCATGTCGCGCCGATTGGTGAACAGTGTGAGCACCGATCCGCCCATGGCAAGATGGGCGTCGACCAGCACGCGCTCGAGCGCCGTAAGATAGCTCTCACGATCGCGCGGATCGGGGATATCGCCCGCAACGACTACAGCCATGTTCGAATCGAAGTCGTAGCTCGAATCCAAGTGCAACGATGAGGATGTTGAAGCACCGATGCGATCGAGGCCGACCGCGTGGTTAAAGTGTTCAAAGCTTTTGGACACCGTCATGGTCGCCGAGGCAAAGATAGCCGTGTGAACCTCGGGCAGCCATTCGGTTGCCAAGGCCTCGCCAATGTCGATGCGCTCTGCGGTCATTGACTCTCCGCCGGCACGCAGCCTGCGATTGACCTGCAGCGAATACACGTAGTGTTCATCGGTGCCATCAATGATGAGTTTGAGGTTCTCGGCCAGCTCGTGCAGGCGGCGCGAGATATCACCCAGGTCGACAACAACCTCGGGCTTGTCGGCGGCGACGGCTTGCACCAGCGCGTCGACGCTCTTGTCAGCCTGTTCCAATGCGTCGATGGCAGTGTAGGCCGACGGTAAGAAATCATGCCAGTCGTCAGATTCGCGCAGCTCGGGGCCAATCCATAGATTGGCATTGTCATAACCCCCACGGGCACGGCGACCGAGCTCGCGAACGCCATCGAACACGTCGGCGATTGCCATGCTCGCGCGCGCAACCGTCAACGTTGCCTTGGCAGTAAGGCCCAGATAGAGCGTAGAGCCCTCGGAGGTTGCCAAATCACGGGAAACCTGGCTTAGCGCGCCGGTGCTCGAGCCACCCAGGCGCTCAAACAGAACGCGTGATTCGTCCGCCGACACCACGCGCGCCCACTGACGGCGCGCCTCGCGCTCGATAGAATGGGCCTCGTCGATTACCCAATGACGAATCGGAGGCAAAATCCTGCCCTCGGCCGCGACATTGCGGAACAGCAGGGAATGGTTGGTGACCACCACATCGGCATGCGCCGCACGGCGACGAGCGCCGTGGACCAAACATTTATCAGGGAAAAACGGGCAGAGGCGACGAGCACACTCGCGCGAGGCCGTCGTAAAGTCGGGGCGGTTGACGCTGCGCCACCGAATGCCAAGTGAGTCGAGGTCGCCATCGGCTGATTGGCAGACGTACGCCATAATGACCGCGACCGCCGTGAGCGTGTCCGCCGGATCGCGCTTGGTGGTAATCTCGACCTGGCCGCGACTCATGCGCTCAAGCTTGCGCAGGCACGGATAGTGGTCATAGCCCTTGAGAGCGCAAAATGACAGGCCACCGTCCAGTTGCTCGGCAAGTTTTGGCAGCTCATGGTACATGAGCTGGTCGGCAAGATTGTTCGATTTGGTCGCAATACCAACCGTAATGTTGTTACGGCGTGCTGCCTCGGCAAAAGGCACCAGATAGGCCATCGATTTACCGACGCCTGTGCCCGCCTCAATTACACGATGAGTGCCCGTGACCAGCGCATCACGGACCTCGAGCGCCATCGCGATCTGCTCATCACGCGGCTCGTAGGTGGGGTACATGCGATTGACCAGGCCACCTGGCGCATAGTCTGCCTCAATCTCCTCACGACTCGGCATCTTGAGTACCGGCAGTTCGTCGGCGTCCACCCGATCGTCGGCGCGATCGGCCTTGAGAACGTCAGCACGAGCGGCGCTGAGAGAGAAGATATAACCAGGGTTCTGCCCCGCCAAGAATGAGAAGATTGGACGATAGGACCAAGGCACGTCCGGATGCATGTCGGCTAGGCGCGCCATGAGGCCCTGGGGCAAGTCGGTGAGTGCCACGAGCAACACGCGCCATACGCCACACAGGGCGTCGACGTCGGCATTGGCACGGTGTGATACCGAGTCACAGCCAAACAGATCGGCCATAAAAGACAGCTTGTGCGAGGCCAGGCGCGGAAGCGCGATGCGCGACAGCGCCAGCGAATCGATCCAAATATCGCTCACGTTGACGCCGCCTTTGACCGACTCGATAAACGAGCGGTCGAACGTGGCGTTATGTGCGATTACCGGGCAACCACCGACAAAATCGGCGAGAGCGGCTACGGCCTCAACGGCCGACGGGGCATCTGCCACATCGGCATTTGTAATGCTCGTGAGCTCGGTAATCTCGGCGGGAATCAGCTGTTTGGGATGCACGAAGGTATCGAAGCGGTCGACGACCTCGCGGCCCGAAAGACGGGCCGCCGAGATCTCGATCAGCTCATTGTCCTGCACCGAAAGACCTGTGGTCTCGGTATCGAGGACGATCACATCTTCCTCGATAAGGCCGAAGGACTGCGTTTTGGCGCGTTCGGCAAGCGTGGCATAGGAGTCGATGACAAACTGCGGCGTTCCTGACGAAACCGCGTCCTCGATTAGCATGCAATGCCCGCTCGACGAAGGCCCATACGGATCAGGCTGTCACAGACCTGCGGGAACGTCATGTCGTCGGTGTGGCGGATCTCATCCGGATACAGCGACGTATCGGTCATGCCGGGAATGGTATTGGTCTCGAGGATGACGGGGCCGTCCTCACTCACAATAAAGTCGCTGCGCGAGATACCCAGGCAACCGAGGGCCTTGTGAGCAGCGCAGGCAAGCTCCTGAGCGCGAGTGTAATTCTCGGGTGAAATCTGCGCCGGAATGCGATGGATGTCCGTAGGGTCGACATACTTCACGTCCAGATCGTAGAACTCGCAGTCCTTGGGCTTACGAATCTCGACAATCGGCAGAGCGCGCACGTCGTCCTCGCCGTACACGCCGACGGTGATCTCGGTACCCTCGATGCACTTCTCGACCAGCACTTTGTCGCCGTACTCAAACGCCTTGGCAATTGCCGCGGGCAGCTCGGAGGGCTCATGGACCAGGGAAATGCCATAGCTGGAACCGTTGACGGCCGGCTTCACAAAGCAGCGCTCGCCACAAACCTCGACGATATGATCGATATCGACTTCATCGCCCACCTCGAGTGCGAGGCCGGGGGCAATGGGAATGCCCGCCTTGGCGTACAGGAGCTTAGAGACCTCTTTGTCGGCACCGCAGGCGCTGGCAAGCACGCCCGAGGCCGTGTAGGGGATACCCAGGGTCTCCATGGCGCCCTGCATGGCGCCATCCTCGCCGCCGGCACCGTGCATGGCGATAAACGCCACGTCAAAGCCGCCGGTCGCCATGGTTACCATAAAATCATCGGCAGCCGTGTCGAGCAGCTCCACCGAAGTGTAGCCGGCTTCCTTCAGTGCCACTACAACGTTCTTTCCCGAATTGAGCGAGATCTCGCGCTCAGCGGAATGACCGCCCGCCAAGACCGCTACGTGCATGTTCTCTAGGCTTTTACCCGGCATGGGCAGACTCCTCCTCTATAATTTCTGCAGCTGATACCATATTGTAGCGATACCCTCTACGTTTCCCCAAAATCGAAAGGCTTCCATGAATCCCAGGACTAAATCTCAGGACATTCGCGACTTGAGCCAAAACGATATTCGCGAGCTCGTGGCCGAACTTGGCCAGCCCGCCTTCCGCGCGAAGCAGCTCATCGAATGGGTCTTCGAGAAGAACGTTTGTTCGTTTGACGATATGACCAACCTTCCCAAGGCTTTCCGCGAGCAGCTTAAAGAGGCTTTTGCCTTTGACACGCCCACTGAACTCACCAAGCAAGTTTCCAAAGATGGCTCGCGCAAGTATCTGCTCGAGTACCACGACGGCGTTTCCGTCGAGACTGTTGGCATGCCCCGTCGTAACAAGCTTTCCGTCTGCGTTTCCACCCAGGCAGGCTGTGGCATGGGCTGTGCCTTCTGCGCTACCGGTCTCAACGGCCTCAAGCGTTCTCTGACCGCTCAAGAGATTGTCGACCAGGTACTTCATGTATCCAACGACTTTGGCGAGCGTGCCACGAGCGTTGTCTTCATGGGCCAGGGCGAGCCGTTTGCCAACTACGACGAGGTTCTCAAGGCGCTGCGAATTCTCAACGACCCCGATGGCATCGGTATCGGCGCTCGTCACCTCACCGTCTCTACCAGTGGCGTTATTCCCGGTATTCGCAAATTTGCCGACATCCCCGAGCAGTTCACGCTTGCTGTTTCACTGCATTCCGCCATCCAGTCGACGCGCAATAAGCTCATGCCCGGTGTTAAGAAGTACACGCTGCTTCGCCTTCACGAAGCGCTTCAGCTCTACACCGAGAAGACTGGCCGCCGCCCGACCTATGAGTATGCAATGATCGAAGGCGTCAACGATACGAATCCCGAGATGCAGGCGCTCTGCGACTTCTGCGAGGGAACGCTGTGCCACGTTAACCTCATTCAGCTTAACGACATCGAGGGCAGCCCGCTCAAGCCGTCGCCGATTCATAAGGTTGAGGATCTTCAGCGTCGTCTTGAGTCCCGTGGCATCGAGACCACGATTCGTAACTCCCGTGGTAACGATATTGACGCCGCTTGCGGACAGCTGAAGCAGCGCTTCAAAGTTCAGAAGAACGCATAGGGGAGTCGCACCCCAAAACGTTTCATGTGAAACATCGAACGGCCACGGTTGCAGGATATGCAACCGTGGCCGTTTCATTTAATAACCTTAATTTTGAATCAGCTGCTGCTGGTCCCATTTTTACGGTCATAATAAGGGGTCCTTGCCTCGTGAATCAGACAAGGACCCATCACAATATGCTAAGTAATTGTTAGGTACCTAATAGCCTACATTTTCCCATTGGTTACTAACCCAACCTTGATTAATCTTGGGATTCTTCGTTACCTGAGCAGTACGCATGGCAACATCTTCCGTCATAACATCCATTTTCTTTTTGGAAGTATCGACGATATCTTGCGCGCCACGAAGCAAACGACCTCGAAGTTCATCGTCTGTTGCGATCTTATAGCCAGCAAAGGCACCAGCCGCGACAGTCGTCACCAATGCAATCGCTGTTAAAATCTTATTCCTCATCTTGGCCTCCTTGATCAAACTGAATCATTTCGCCAAGAATACGAGATAACTCTTCCTCGTCTTTAAACTCAATCTCAATCTTATTCCTTCCACGCGAGCTCTTCACACGCACGTTGGTATTAAAAACCTGACGAAGCACGCGGGCAGCCTTTTTAAAAGACTGAGGCGTTGCAGGCCTCGGAGTCTTAGGTGTCTCTCCGGCAGAAAACAACGGAGCAAGATTTTCTGTCGCTCTTACGGAAAGGCCCTCTGCAACAACCTTCTCAGCAAGTCGAATTCGTGCATCCTCATAGGGAACTGCAAGAATCGCACGTGCATGACCAGCAGTAAGTTTGCCCTCAAAAATCATCAGCTGAACTACTTCGGGGAGATCGAGAAGACGCAGCGAGTTTGTAATTGCAGAGCGTGACTTGCTTACAGCCTTTGACAATGCCTCCTGGGTCATACCGCTGGCATCGATGAGCTGTCGATAGCCCTTAGCCTCTTCGACTGGATTCAGATCAGAACGCTGAAGGTTTTCGATGAGAGCAAGAGCCAGCATCTCTTCATCATTTACCTCTTTAATGATGACTGGCAATTCTTCAAGGCCAGCAAGCTTTGACGCCTGGTAACGACGCTCACCAGCGATGATCTCATAGCCGTTTCCATGCTTGCGAACCAAAAGCGGCTGCAAAACGCCATGTTCTTGGATTGACTCGCTCAACTCGCGAAGTTCAGTTTCGTTAAAGTGAATTCGCGGCTGATTAGGGTTGGGAACGATATCCTCAATAGGCAGTTTTGTTTCAGATGCAGCATTTGATGCTGATGCAGCAGAACCGCCGGTCTCATACTCGGCCTCCGAGACCAAAGCATTGAGTCCACGTCCCAATCCGCCACGTTTCTTTACGCTAGGCACGCTTGATCACCTCTTTTGCAAGGTTCATATATGCTTTTGCACCCTTATTTTGAGGTGCATAGGTAATTACCGGTTCTCCAAAAGACGGAGCTTCGGAGATTTTAACCGTACGGGGGATTAGCGTCTTAAACGCCTTATCACCAAAGTACGATTGAACCTCCTCAACAACCTGATTCGATAGTGAAGTACGCGAGTCATACATGGTCATAAGCACACCATAGGTGTCTAAGCCCTTGTTCAGACGTGATTTGACCATCTTCATTGACTCAAGCAGCTTCGTAACGCCCTCGAGTGCATAATACTCGCATTGGATCGGAATCAAAACGCTGTCTGCTGCGGTCAAGGCGTTGATAGTAAGCAGGCCGAGTGAAGGGGGACAGTCAATGAAAATAAAATCGAACTCGTCCTGAATCGGCTCAAGCAAATCTTTGAGGCGGGTTTCACGTGCAATTGCGCTTACGAGCTCAATTTCGGCGCCCGCAAGCTGAATTGTAGCTGGAATTACGAATACCTTTTTGCAATTTGTATCAAGAACAAGTGATTCTGCCGGCACATCATTCAACAATGCATCATAGATGCAGTGATCAAGGTCTTCTTTTTCAATTCCGAATCCACTGGTGCTGTTTCCCTGCGGATCAAAATCGACAATCAGTGTCTTACGACCCTGCTCACCCAGTGCTGCTGCAAGGTTTACAGCCGTCGTTGACTTACCGACGCCGCCTTTTTGATTGATGATTGCAATGATACGCGTGTCTTTTGCGCTCTTAGAACGCTTAACGTCGCGAAATCCCACGGTCCCTCCTGGTGTGTATTAAAGCTGTCAAACGGAGGATGTTTCACGTGAAACATTCCGAATCGATATCAACCGCCATGTTTCACGTGAAACACTGCAAGTTGTTAGTATCCATTATGTTTCACGTGAAACATCTAGGCAAGCGGATTCTTCTTTGCCACGCCATTTGCACGTGGCAATGAAACGGATGCTGGATGACTCTTCTTAAGAACAATGAACTCCCTGTGACCCAAGCCTTCAGGCAAATCAATTGCGTCATTCAGAAGCAAAGTGAAGCCGCAAATCTTAGCTGCTGACATGCCGGAAGCAAGCTCCTCATCCGAAGGATTGCCCTTGGTTATAACAAATAGCCCTCCATCCTTCAGATACGGAGCCGCATACTCAACAAGAATCGGTAGAGGGGCCAGTGCGCGGGCGGTTACAACAGAGAACTGCTTCTTATGGCTTCGAGCATATTCTTCAAGACGATCTTGAACCGCATGAGCATGTTTCAATCCAAGAGCATGGACAAAGGAATTAACCGCATCAACCTTCTTGCCAACAGAGTCAATATAAGTAGCTTTACGATGCGTGGTTATGGTTAATGGAATACCAGGGAAGCCCGCACCTGTTCCCATATCGAGCAAAGCTCCCTCTGGAGCCTTGTTGATATAGGGGAGCAAAACAAGTGAGTCGAGGATATGAAGTACTGCAGCATCTTCTACGTTAAGGATACGGGTGAGATTGGTTGTCTTATTTGTTTCTAGAACCAAATCCAAATGCTGAATACATTTCCTCAGCTCAACATCAGTTACGCTCAAGGAATACTCTTTGCAATAGAAAGCTAGACGACTCAACATCTCGTCAGCCTGCTGATCAGTAAGTACTAACAACGAAAGCTCCTTTCTGACAAAAATCAGTGTATCGAGAACTTTTGACAAAAAAAGGGGACGTGGAAACCACGTCCCCTTAGCATAAGCTCGAGTAGATTATCGAGCAACAATCACCACATGACGATCAGGGTCAGAACCCTCAGAATGAGTATCGACGGCATCATTGCCACGAAGTGCAATGTGAACCAGTCGACGCTCGTAGGCATTCATAGGCGGAAGCGAAACACTCTTATGAGTGCGAATGGCACGCTCGGCAGCAGACTGAGCCATGGAGGCAACCTTGTCCTGACGGCGGCTCTTGTATCCCTCGACGTCCACTACAACCGGATACCTAAAGCCAAGTTTGCGGCTCACCAGCAAAGAGAACATAACCTGAAGGGCATCAAGGGTGCGACCATGACGGCCGATGAGAACAGCAAGATCGGGAGCCGTTACATCCAAAATCAGCTCACCCTCGTCGCCCTCATACTCATCGATAGGAGAGTTGGCGGCATCGAAGTGCGAAAGGATAGAACGCAAGATGGAAACCGCAACATCGGCAATGGTGTCGAGCTCCTCATCGGTCAGCTCTTCACCAGCCTTGTAGCGCTGTGCAATCTCGGGATAATCGCCCGCGACCTGCGGGGCAACCTCCTCAAGCATATCCTCGATAATCTCTTCAGACATAACGTACTCCAAAAGTTAGGTACCTAAATAAGATTGATATCCCGACTACTTCTTCTTGTGCGGACGCGGCTTCTTCTCGCGACGGGTAACCTCGACCTGCAGCGGAGCGTTCTTAAGACGCTCCTCCTCATCGGCCTTGGCCTTGTCGATAACCTTCTGCGTCACGAAGATCTGCTGGATAACCTGCCAGGCAGAAGACACGTCGTAGTACAGCAGAACGCCGACGGGCAGGCTCCAGCCCATCCAAAGCATCATGACGGTCATGACGACGGCCATCATGCGCATGCTCTGGGCCTGCTGACCAGTCTGATTGCGCGACATATAGAGCTGCGGAATCAGGGTCAAGACAGCGAACAGAATCAGGCAAACCAGCGCAGGCAGCGCAACCATAAAGCCATCGGCAAAGGAAGCGCTCGGCGTGGTGGTCAGGTCGGGCAGGATGTTGAAGAACGAGAACGTGCCGTCGCTAAAGTAGTTCGGCAGGTTACGCAGGAGCGTAAACAGGGCGAACAGGACGGGCATCTGGATCAACAGCGGCAGACAACCAGCCATGGGGTTGAACTTGTTCTCGCTGTAGAACTTCTGCATCTCCTCGGCCTGACGCTGGGGATCGTCGGCATAGCGCTCCTGGATCTCGAGCATCTTAGGCTGCAGCACCTGCATGCGAGCCGTCGACTTGGTCGACTTGAGCATAAGCGGCGTCAGCAGCAGACGGATGATGACCACCAAAATGATGATGGACAGGCCCCAGTCGACCGCAAAGGTCTGGATGAGCTTGAGCAGCTCAAAAAGGATGTTAACGATCCAATCCCACATGTAAGTTTTCCTCCGATAGCGAGTGCCCGCTAAGGCACAGGGTCATAACCGCCGACGTGCAGGGGATTGCAGCGAGCGATGCGCCTCACGGCAAGCCAGCAGCCTCTCAAAACACCGTGCTTCTCAATCGCCTGGATGGCGTATTGCGAGCACGTTGGGTAATAAATGCAGGCGTCAGGCAATAAGGGCGAAATAACCTGTTGATATATGCGAATAGGAGCGATGGCAACACGTCGCAAAACGTGATTGCTCATCGCTCCTCCCCGGCAACGCCGGCGCGCTTCATAAGCGAACGCAACGCCTTGTCCATCTCCTGCGGCGAGGAAACCCTCGTCTTGGGAGTTGCAAACAAGATGATGTCATAACCCGCAACGGGAAATCCGCAGCTGCGGGCGGCCTCGCGCATCACACGCTTAGATCGGTTGCGCACGACGGCACAACCGAGTCGCTTAGCACCAACGAAGGCGACCCTTCCGGAGTCGCCTTCGCCAACCGATTCACATATGGTCATTCGAATCAGAGGGTGATTGAAACGACGCCCCTGACTGAACACATGCTCGAAATCTTGCCGAGACTTAATAGTCTTCATGCGAGATGTGTGTATCGCTGCTAGACAGTGAGACGCTTGCGGCCCTTGGCGCGACGACGGGCGAGCACGGCACGACCACCCTTAGTGGCCATACGGGCACGGAAGCCATGGGTCTTGGCACGCTTACGCTTATTAGGCTGATACGTACGCTTCATCTTAAGTTCCTCCTGCTGCATTTCGAGTGTCCGCGGGGACGCGGACGCAGATATAGACACGTGAGCTTGAAGATTGTAGGGAAATCAATGTTCAAATGTCAAGAAATCAAAGGTAAAAGGTTGCGCAGTTCACACGGTTCCCCCATAAGCCAAGCTCGATTTAGCGGTGCATGGCAACTTTTCACGATATTTCATCGAGTTTTCAACAGGTCATGTTGGCAATGTTGAGAACTTTTCGCCCGTTTTCCAAAGTTTTCAACAAGTTTTGAAAAGTTGTCGAAAGATGAGAAACGTTGCACGGTGAGCTACTATTTGTTCGAAACCTTTTGAAAGATTGCGAGCGGCATGTCTGACGACTTTTACACCATGGTCGATTCCGGAGACCCGGCACCCGACAACGAGCACATCACCGGCGTGCGCGAAGAGCGTGCGGAAGGCGAGCAGACGACCACGCAGGCGCCAAAAGTCATGTACGCCGCACGCATCGCCGTCTATGACGACATGCTGTCGACACCGCGTGTGATCGTCATTGATCCGCAAGATGTCCGCACGTATTTGGAAGAGACTACCAACACCGTCTACCAGTGCATGAAAGAACAAGGTGGCCACATCTCGCTCATGGTCATCCGCGAGATTGTCGAAAACTTTATCCACGCGCACTTTGCCGAGCCCATCATCTCGATTCTGGACGGCGGAGACACCATCCGCTTTGCTGATCAAGGACCCGGCATCGACGACAAGGAACGCGCTTTCGACTTTGGCGTTACCAGCGCAAACAGCAAGATGAAGCGCTATATCCGTGGAACCGGAGCAGGGTTTCCCATGGTGCGGGAGTATTTGGAAAACGCCGGCGGTGCCGTATCCATCGAGGACAACATGGGCAACGGCACCGTGGTTACGGTAAGCCTGAACCCTAAACGCGTGCAGGAAATCGAGCGTGCCGGCGGACGCGGTGCTGCCGTGCGGCCCGAGACGGAGCAGCCCACATATCCCCTGCCGGGAGCTTTTGCGCAGCAGCCCATGACAACGCAGCAGATGCAGCCCCCCGTGGGACAGATGCAGCAGCCCGGAATGCTTCCCACACAAGAACCCCAGGCGGCATCTATGTCGATGCCGCCAAACATGCCAGAGGCCATGCCGCTGGCGAATCAGGATGCAGCAGCAATGCAGCAGGCGGCGGGGGCACCGGGTGGCCAGCAAATGGGCTATCAGCCGTACCAACAGGGATATCCATATCAGCAGATGCCGCCACTGGGGTATGGCCAGCAGTTCCCGCAGCAGTACCAGCAGGGATATCAGCAGCCGTACCAGCAGATGCCGCAGCAGCAGTACAACCCCTGGGCCCAGCAGATGCCTCCGCAGCCTTACCAACAGTGGCCTCAAAGTTTTCAACAGCAAATGCCGCCGATGCAGAGTTCTCAACAACCAGCAGCTCAAATGATGTATCCTAATGCAGCAAATCAGTATGCGCAGCCACAACCGGACGTGTTCGTAAGCGATCGCGGCAACGCCGCGCTGGGCTATCTGGCGCAAAATCAAGCGTGCGGCGCAACCGATCTAGCGAGGGCGTTTGGAAACTCGGCCCCCACTTGGTCACGCACGCTCAACGACTTGGCGCAGGCCGGCTTGGTCATCAAGCATGGCCAGAAATACCATCTGACCGAACTCGGCGCCGCTCGCGTGCGAGCTCAGAGCTAAAGAACGGGAGAGACAGTGGACGAGGAAGCAAGCATCATCCTGGGGGATGCCATCGCCTTTTGCCAGCGCGACGGCCAAGATGCACGCCTCATCAACATGCTGGGGCAATCGCGGGCCATAAGCCTGACCGAAGATACGCTCACGATCGAGGCCCCCTCGCGCTTTGCCATCGCGCAGCTCAAAAAGCATCAGCCGACTATTGAGGCCTATCTGGAAGAAATCGCCTTTGCACCGATTGCGCTCGACATCGTGGCACCGCAAGGCGTCGCGACGGAATCCGCCGCCGCGACGGCGCCCTCCGCGGCTCCCGCTGCTTCCCCGACGGTGCCGGCCTCCGCAGGCGACGTGCCGACAATCGAGCACCAGCACAGCGATGTTTCCCGTGAAACCATGGCGCCGTTGCCGACCGCGGCAGCGACGTCAACGAACGCACCCGTCACGCACATGCCCATCGCTCACGACGCAGCGGCAGGCGCGGATTCGGGCATTGCAATCAAGAACACGCTCTCGGCCGACGATTTTCGCCGCATGATGAACCAGATGAAGGGCGAAGCGCCGACTAAATCCACGCAAGCTGCGACCCCCGCTTCACCCATGCCAGCACCGACCGTGCCGGCCGAGCAGAATACGGATGGAGCCCCGCTCGCCGCGAACTCAAAATTTACCTTTGAGAACTTTGTCTACGGCCCCGAGAACAGCCATGCCTATCGCTCGGCACTCAAGTTTGCCGCCCTCGCGGACGAGCGCGGCACATGCACATCACTGTTCATCTACGGCAAATCAGGCCTGGGCAAGACGCACCTGCTGCTTGCCATCAAAAACGAGCTCGCCGAGAAGTCGCCCGAGATCAAGGTCAAGTATGCCAACTCTCAGGCATATCTGGACGACCTGATGACCGAGTTCGACCGTCAAAAGAAGAGCAACGCCCCCATCATGCAGGCGTACCACGGCGTGGACGTGCTCATCATCGATGACATCCAAAACATCATCGGCAAGCGCGCGAGCGTGGACTACTTTTTCCAGCTCATGGACGAGTTCATCCGCAACAACAAGAAGGTCGTCATCGCGGCAGACCGCGCCCCCAAGGACCTGAGCATGGACGAGCGTCTGACCAGCCGCTTCAACGCCGGCATGCTCTGCCTAGTCGCAGAGCCCAGCTACGAGATGAAATACAAGATCTTGCAGCGCTATTACGAGAACACCATCGTCGCCGCTCCCGAGGCAGGCGACGACTCGCTGCTGGCGGCCTATGGGGGCGACGGCGGGCACCTGACCGATGAGCACTTTAAGCACATGGCAGAGGTGTCGGGCACCAACATCCGCGAACTCGAGAGCTTCTGCGAGCGCTGCGCCGGCGAGGCGGGCGACCGCGAACGCGAGGGCGGGGAGCTCACCTTTGACGATATCGACGCCATCGCCAGCCAGTACTTCGATACATCGGCCAAAAAGATCAACGTGCAAACGGTTCAGTCCGTCATCGAAGAGCAGTACGGCGTGACGCACGAGGAGCTCATCGGCCCGCGGCGCAACGCCAATATCGCCAAAGCACGCCATATCGCTATCTACCTGGCCATCGAGATGTGCGAGATGACGACCACGGCGGTGGGCGCCGAATTTGGCAACCGCAACCACTCGACCGTCAGCACGAGCTACAAAAAGGTCCAGAAGATGATCCAGGAAGACCGCACCGTCACCGAAGACCTTAAGTCGCTGCGCGATAAAATTACACTGCGCTCGTAGGGAAATAGAGACACCTGTTGAAAACTTGTCGAAACCACGGGCATAAGGTGTCTAAAACCCAACCCGCGGTGATGAAAAGTTTTGCGCAGGTTTTGAACGTGGAAAACCACCCCTGTTGCACACAGGTTGCTGTCGATTCTCTTCTTGGGTCTGACCTGCGTCTTTGGGAGTAATCAACAGTTTCGTCAGTGCTATTACTATTATTAAGATATTTATATCTATAGAAAGGTATTAAAAGATGAAGTTCACCGTCAGCCAGAGCTCGCTTACACAAGCCATCGCCGTCGTTATGAAGGGTGTCGCTTCGGCATCCACCCTCCCCATCCTGTCGGGCGTGCTCGTTAAGGCCCAAGACGGCATCTTGGAATTCCAGACCTCTAACTACACCATCTCGATCCGTCATCGCATCGCGGCGCATGTCGAAGAAGAGGGCGAGATGGTTATCCCCTGTAAGATGCTCTCCAATATCACCAAGACTCTCCCTGATGCCCCGGTCACCTTTGAGCTGTCCGAACGCCAGGTGCTGATCAGTTGCGAGAAGAGCTCTTTCCGCCTGAACACGCTCGATGCCAATGACTTCCCCGAGTTTCCGGCCTATGCCATCGAGAGTGCCGTGGAGCTGCCGACTGATATCTTGTCCGAAATGGTCGGCCGCGTGTGGCGCGTCACCTCGACCGACAAGGCTCGCCCCATTCTGGGCGGCGTGCACATGAAAGTCGAGAACAACACCGTGCGCCTGGTGGCGACCGATTCCTTCCGTTTGGCCGTGTGCGATACGCAGGTCGAGACCTCGACCCTCGAAGGCTCCTTTGAGCTCAACGTTCCGGCCGACGCCTTTAACGACGCGCTGAACATCATGGCCAGCCAGGCGACCATCATGATCGGGGCTACCGACACCCAGGTCGTCTTTGAGGCCGGCAACACCACCTACGTGTCGCGCCGCATCGAGGGCGTGTATCCCAACTACAAGCAGCTCATCCCCGATTCGTGCGTGACGAGCGTCAAGATCGACGTTGCCGCCTTTAACGCCGCCCTCAAGCGCGTAGCCGTTATTGCGAGCGCCAATCCCGCCGTCAAGTTCGAGATCGATGTCGAGAACGGGCAGATGGGCCTGTCCTCCATTTCCAATGACCAGGACCTTGCACAGGAGACGATCGATGTCGAGGCCGAGGGCGAGTCGGGCACCATCGCCTTCAACTACCACTACATCTTCGGCTGCCTCAATGCTCTGTCCAAGGAGAAGGAGATCACGCTGGAGCTCAAGAGCTACTCGCAGGCGGGCATCTTCAAGTCCTACGACAAGATCAACTACCTGTACCTGGTCATGCCGGTCCGCATCTAGCGCTGCGCCATGACCATGTTCGCCCGCGATCTTTCCGTCGCGCACTACCGCAGTTTTGAGAGCTATTGCCTTGCCCTGGACGAGGGCGTGACGATACTTGCGGGACCCAACGCGGCGGGAAAGACCAATCTCATAGAGGCACTGCAGCTGCTGACGAGCGGCGCCTCGTTTAGGCATCCGACCGCAGCCGAGCTCGTCCATGACGGCGTGGGCTCGTGCAAGGTCGAGCTGAGGCTCGAGGGCGACGGCCGCGTGCTTGATATGGGATTGAGCGCGGAGGACGGTAAGCGCTCGTTTAGCCGCAACGGCAAGAGATGCTCTGCCGCCGGTGTGCGCGGGGTTCTGCCGAGCGTGCTGTTTTGCCCCGACCATCTGGACATGGTTAAGCGGGGCGCCAGTGTGCGCCGCGCCGCCCTCGATGACTTTGGCATGCAACTGAGCGCACGCTATGCCGATCTTGCGAGCACCTATGGGCGCTGCGTGACCCAGCGCAACGCCTTGCTCAAGGAAACCTGGTGCTGCCGTGAGATGCTCGGCGCGTGGAACGATTCGATTGCCCGCGCGGGCTCGGCTCTGCTTGTGCACCGGTTGGCCCTGCTCGACCGGCTGGCGGGCCATGTGCACACTGCCTACGGGCAAGTGGCGTCCGGTGAAGCCGCCAACGTGTCCTATGCGTCCACGCTGGGGGATTTGCCCCAGGTCGAGGATCGCGAAGAGCTGAAGGGCTGGGCGTACGAGCGCATGCTGGCCGCCCTTGATGAGCACGCCGACGAGGAAATTCGCCGCGGCGTGACGTTGGTGGGACCGCATCGCGACGAGATTGAATTTACCGTGGCGGGTCGCTCCGCTCGTTCATTTGCCAGCCAAGGACAGCAACGAACGTTGGTTCTGGCCTGGAAGGTGGCCGAGGTGGCCGTGGCTCGCGATGTTCTGGGTACTGCTCCGCTGTTGCTTCTGGACGACGTGATGAGCGAGCTCGACGGCGAGCGCCGCGGTGCTTTTCTGCGGCTGATCGGCGATGATATCCAGACGGTCATAACCACGACCAACCTGGGATACTTTACCGATGACCTGCTTGATCGAGCCAAGGTGGTGAGCATGGGTGAGACGTGCTAATTACGAGCGCGAGAGCGAGACGGTCGCCTTCAGTGGGTTTTTGAACGCAGAGCGCCAGCGCATCCTGGCGTCGGCGACGCCTGAGCGCCGTGCGCAGATGGAGGCTGCCGAGGAGTCGCGCGCGGTCTATCGCGCGTGGAACGCGGTGTGCTCGGGCACGCGCGAGGGGCGGCATGTGACGGGTCTGCGCTACCTGCCCGAGTCCAATGAGCTGCTGGTATATCTCGATTCGCCCTCGTGGACGCAGGAAATGACGCTGTTGCGTGAGATCATCCGCGCGCGCATGGAGCGCGCCGGTGCTCATGTGGACGGCCTGGTGTTCAAAACCACCGCACCCGGTCACACGCCGCCCGCCGCTAAGGAGCGCCTGCGCCCGGCGACGACCGAGCGCCCGCCGGCCCCGCACGCCGACCTAAGTGAGGCCGAGCGCACCGAGATTGAGCGCCAGGTGGCGCCCATCGAAGACCAAAAACTGCGCGAGGCCCTCGAGAACGCCATGAGAGCCAGTGCCGAGTGGGCCAAGGGCGTGCAAGGCAAAAAAGAGCCTTAAATCGCATCTGGTGGCCTTGTAGAGCCAAATACCCTCGTTCCCGAGGGTATTTTTTTACGATAAACTAGTAAGGCTGTACACATTTTCTTGACTGAAGGAGGACGTGTGGCAAACGAAAACGATTACGATGGCGGCGAGATTAAGATTCTCGAAGGTCTCGAGGCCGTTCGTAAGCGCCCGGGCATGTATATCGGCTCGACGAGCGCCAGCGGTCTGCATCACCTGGTGTGGGAGATCGTTGACAACTCCGTCGACGAGGCAATGGCCGGTTTCTGCACCGAGATCCAGGTGACGGTCCACGCCGACAACTCCATCACGGTCGTCGACAACGGGCGCGGCATCCCCGTCGACGAGCACCCTGTTAAAAAGATCCCGACGCTCGAGGTCGTCATGACGATCTTGCACGCCGGCGGTAAGTTCGATAACTCGGCCTATAAGGTCTCGGGCGGCCTGCACGGCGTGGGCATCTCCGTCGTCAACGCCCTGTCCAAGCGCGTGGTCGTTCAGGTTCGTCGCGATGGCAACACCTACGAGATGGAGTTCTCGCGCGGCAAGACCGTCAAGAAGATGGAGGTCGTGGGCACCTCGGATTCGACGGGTACCACCGTCACCTTCTGGCCCGACGACGAGATCTTCGAGACCTGCATCTACGATTTCGATACGCTGCACAACCGTCTGCAGGAGACGGCGTTCCTCAATAAGAACCTCAAGATCGTGCTGACCGACGAGCGCGAGACGACTCCCCATGTGGAGGAGTTTTGCTACGAGGGCGGCATCATCGACTTCGTCAGGTTCCTCAACGAGGGCAAGGACGTCCCCGAGGCCTTTAAGGAGCCCATCTACATCGAGGGCAAATCGGACCCGGACGCGCCTGTGACCAAGATGGGCGAGGTCGAGGTTTCCCTGCAGTGGAATAGCGGTTACGGCGAGAACGTCATGTCGTTTGCCAACGACATCTACACCCCCGAGGGCGGCATGCACCTTGAGGGCTTCCGTACCGCGCTCACCCGCGTGATCAACGACTATGCGCGCAAGCAGAACCTGCTCAAGGAAAAAGACGCCAATCTGACCGGCGACGATGTGCGCGAGGGCCTTTCGGCCGTTATCTCGGTCAAGCTGCCCGATCCGCAGTTTGAGGGCCAGACCAAGGCCAAGCTCGGCAGCTCCTATATGCGCGCGCTGACGCTCAAGATCGTGACCGACGGCCTTGCCGATTACCTCGAGGAGCACCCTAAGCCCGCTCGCGAGATCGTCAAGAAGGCGCAGCAGGCCTGCAAGGCGCGCAATGCCGCCCGCAAGGCGCGCGAGGCGACCCGCCGCAAGAGCCTGCTCGAGACGGCGTCCCTGCCCGGTAAGCTCGCTGACTGCTCGGTGCGCGATGCCGAGCTGACCGAGCTCTTCATCGTAGAGGGCGACTCGGCAGGCGGTTCGGCCAAGGACGGCCGTCGCCGTGACATCCAGGCGATTCTGCCCCTGCGCGGCAAGATTTTGAACGTCGAGCGCGTTGGTGACCATCGCGCGTTCTCGAGTGACACCATTCAGTCGCTGATTACCGCGATTGGCTGCGGCGTCACGACGAGTGCCGGCGACGGCGGCGACTTCGATATCACCAAGGCGCGCTACCACAAGATCATCATCATGACCGATGCAGACGTCGACGGTGCGCATATCCGCATCCTGCTGCTGACGTTCTTCTACAAGTACATGCGTCCGCTGATCGATGCCGGCTACGTCTATGTTGCCTGCCCGCCCATCTTTGGCATTAAGGTGCGCAACAAGATCCACTACGTGTATCCCAACGGCCGCCAGCCCGAAGACGAGATCCTGCGCGACACCATCCAGAGTCTGGGCCTGAACCCCGACGATAACGACGAGGACGGCAAGGCCAAGGACGGCAAGATCACCAAAAAGCGCAAGGGCTATACCGTCCAGCGCTACAAGGGCCTGGGCGAGATGGACCCCAAGCAGCTCGCCTCGACGACGATGGACCCCAAGACCCGCATCCTGCAGCGTGTGTCGATCGAAGACGCCGTGGTGGCGGACCGCGCCGTGCGCGAGCTCATGGGTTCCGAGGTCGGCTATCGACGCGAGTACATTGAAAAACATGCGCATGACGCGCGTTTCCTTGATGCTTAAGAGGAGGTAACGTGGCAGACGATATCAACAATAGCGAGGGTATGGGCGAGGCCGGCGATGCCGGTATGCCCGATGATCTGAAGCGCCTGCTTGCCCGTGCTGAGCAGGGCGAGGACGGCGATCCTGACGCCTATAACCCCGATGCCGATGATGACGAGGAAGAGGACGACGACGGCGAGCTCGAGGAGAGCTTTGGCGAAGTCGACCGTGGCGCCTCGGCCGGCGAGGATATCAACGGCGGCCAGCTCCAGATTTCGGAGTTCGGTCGCGAGATGAAGCAGTCGTTTATCGAGTATTCGATGTCGGTCATCACGGCGCGCGCCCTGCCGGACGTGCGCGACGGCTTAAAGCCGGTGCACCGCCGCATCCTGTACGCGATGAACGAGAGCGGCATCTACCCCAACCGCCCGCACAAGAAGTCGGCGTGGACGGTCGGCGAAGTTATCGGTAAGTACCACCCGCACGGCGATTCCGCGGTCTACGAGGCCATGGTCCGCTTGGCGCAGTGGTTCTCCATGCGCACGCCGCTCATCGACGGTCACGGCAACTTCGGCAATATCGACGGCGACGGCGCGGCGGCCATGCGTTACACCGAGAGCCGCCTGGCAAAGCCCGCCATGGAACTGTTGCGTGACTTGCAGAAGGATACCGTCGACTGGCAGCCCAACTACGACGAATCGCTCGCCGAGCCCGTGGCACTGCCTGCACGTTTCCCCAACCTGCTGGTCAACGGCAGCCAGGGCATCGCCGTCGGCATGGCCACCAACATCGCCCCGCATAACCTCGCCGAGGCGATCGAGGCCACCTGCTACCTGATCGACAACCCCGACGCCACCGTCGACGAGCTCATGCAGATCATGCCCGGTCCGGACTTCCCCACCGGCGCCATCATCATGGGCAGCGCCGGCATTAAGCAGAGCTACGAGACCGGCCGCGGCTCCATTACCGTGCGTGCCAAGGCGCACGTGGAGTCCACCAAGACCGGTCGCAGCCGCCTGGTCTTCACCGAAATCCCCTACATGGTCAACAAGGGCACCCTGCAGGAGAAGATCGCCCAGCTCGTCAACGACAAGCGCATCGAGGGCATCTCGGATATGCGCGATGAGTCCAACCAGAAGGGTATCCGTCTGGTCATCGAGCTCAAGAAGGGCGTCATTCCGCAGGTCGTGCTCAACAACCTGTATAAGTACACCTCGCTGCAGACGACCTTTGGCGCCAACAACCTGGCACTCGTCAACGGCGTTCCCAAATGCCTGAGCCTGCGCGAGATGCTGCAGCACTACATCGACCACCAGGTCGACGTAGTCACCCGTCGCACCCGTTTTGACCTTAAGAAGGCCCAGGCCCGCGCGCATATCCTCGAGGGTTACCTGATGGCCCTTGACCATATCGACGAGGTCATTAGCATCATCCGCTCCTCGCAGACTGACTCCGAGGCCAGCAGTCGCTTGATCGAGCGCTTTGGCTTTACGCCCGAGCAGACCACGGCCATCCTCGAGATGAAGCTGCGCCGCCTGACCGGCCTGGAGCGCGACAAAATTCAGGAAGAGCTGGACGGCCTGCGCCGCGCCATCGCCTACTACGAGGACCTGCTGGCGCACGAGGAGAAGATTCTGGGCGTCATCAAGGAGGAGATGCGCGAGATCTCCAAGAAGTTCGGCGATAAGCGCCGCACCGAGATCAGCCATGTCGAGAAGGACCTGGATGTCGAGGACCTCATCGCCGACGAGGATATGGTCGTGACCATCACCCACACCGGCTACGTTAAGCGCATTCCGGTGGCCGCCTACCGTGCCCAGAAGCGCGGTGGCAAGGGCGTGTCGGGCGTCAACCTCAAAGAGGACGACGTTATCGACGAGATGTTCATCGCGTCCACGCACGAGTACGTGCTGTTCTTCTCGAGCAAGGG
Source organism: Collinsella sp. (assembly GCA_031295725.1). GTDB lineage: Bacteria > Actinomycetota > Coriobacteriia > Coriobacteriales > Coriobacteriaceae > Collinsella. The sequence continues at coordinate 16,626 of JAUMNV010000076.1, read as the reverse complement.
CAAGGTCTATCGCCTGAAGGTGCACGAGCTGCCGGTGGGTACGCGCCAGGCGCGCGGTACCGCGATCGTCAACCTTCTGCCCTTCGAGGAGGGCGAGAAGATCGCGAGCGTCATCAGCTGCCGCGAGTTCCCGGCCGACGAGTACCTGATGTTTGCCACCAAGAGCGGCATGGTCAAGAAGACCGTGATGAGCGCATACGACCGCAGCCGTCGCGACGGCCTGATCGCTATCAACCTGCGTGACGACGACGCGCTGCTGAACGTGCGCCGCGTGCGCGAGGGTGACAAGATCATCCTGGCTACCACCGCGGGCAAGGCGATCATGTTCTCCGAGGAGCAGGTGCGCGCCACCGGCCGCGATACCAGCGGCGTTCGCGGTATCGGTATGAAGGACGGCGTGAGCGTTCTGGGCATGGAAGTCACTAACGGCAACGGCGATCTGTTCGTCATCACCGAGCGCGGCTACGGCAAGCGCACGCCGGTTGCGGACTACCCGGAGCAGAATCGCGGCGGCCAGGGCGTCTACACCATCCAAATGACCGAGCGTAAGGGTAACCTCGCGGCCATGAAGACGGTGGGCCCGCAGCACGAGCTATTCATCGTGACGGAGGGCGCGACGGTCATTCGCGTCAAGACCGACGAGATCAGCCAGACTGGCCGCGCCACCCAGGGAGTCAAGATGATGACCGTCGACGACAACGACCGCATCTGCGCCGTAGCCCGCATGACAGCCGCCAAGGAGAAGCCCGAAGGTGAAGCCGCAGAAGACGGCTCCGCCCCCGAAGAAACCCCAGTCGACCTAGGCGACGGCAGCGATATGCCAGAAGATCTCCTAGACGAGTAAGAGGCCCTAGCTGGTAAAAATTATCAGACCCCATATATCGGCGGTCGGCGCACTGCGCGCCGACCGCTTTTTTGACAATCTTGGACCCGCGTTCGCCCCGGCCGCATGGCGGCACATGAAGTCGATCGCGAGTTCCGCACGAGCCGGAGAGCACTTAATGTGCTCTCCGTGCGAGCCGGGACTGTCCGAGCAGGCGACTTCATGTGCCGCCATGCGGCCGGGGCGAACCCCTCCCAAAGATTTTCAAAAAAGTTGTTGACGCGCGCGTAACGACTCGTCTAATATATCCCTTGCGCGATGGACCTGTAGCTCAGTTGGTTAGAGCGTCCGGCTGATAACCGGGAGGTCACAAGTTCGAATCTTGTCAGGTCCACCACTTTCTTTCGCAATAAACACCCCAGCGAGAGCCGAGTCGCCGCTGGGGTGTTTATTACTGTCTCCGTGGGGGTTTAGCTCAGCTGGGAGAGCGCGGGCTTTGCAAGCCTGAGGTCAGGGGTTCGATCCCCCTAACCTCCACCATGATGGACCTGTAGCTCAGTTGGTTAGAGCGTCCGGCTGATAACCGGGAGGTCACAAGTTCGAATCTTGTCAGGTCCACCATCAAAACTTTGAAGAGCCCTGGGGCATTGCCTCGGGGCTTTTTTCTTGTCTGCGATAAATCTCATTTTGGTTTTGTGTGCTGTGCGAAAGTTTGGGTAGTATAGCTATTCAATGCGGTCGAGCTGCCGCGTGTTAACCGCTACGTACCGGAGGTGTTCCATGGTTCGTGTCGACATAGAGACCATCGTCATGGCCGCCGGTCCCGTGCCATCGCTTATCGTGCTTCGCGAGCGCTGCAGCAAATCGGACTCGCCCGCGCCACTGCGCTCCCTTTCCATTCAGACTGGTTCGTTTGAAGCTGCTGCCATCAGCCGCGGCATCGATAGCGGCCGCGCCGAGCGCCCGATAACGCATGACCTGCTGCTCGATACCGTTGACGCGCTGGGTGCCAAACTCGAGCGCATCGAGATCGTTCGCGCCGAGCCGCCGGTGTTCTATGCGACGATCGTCGTACTGGCCGATGGTGACGAGCGCAAGATTGACGCCCGCCCCAGTGATGCCATTGCCCTTGCCGTGCGCAGCAATGCCCCCATGTTTGTGGAGGACGACATCATGAATCGCCTAGGTACCGTTTCTGCCCATGCCGAGGAAGTTGACGACGAACAGGAGTTCGAGAAGTTCGATGAGTTCGTCCACACGCTCTCTCCCGATGATTTTTAAATGCGGGGCGGCAGGGTTGCGGAGCGTTCGCTGATGACCGGCGGCATGTCGGCTGAGACGGCGGCCATTGCGCGCGAGGCCCAGATGCGCTCGGAGGCTTCTGAGGCGGCTCGCATCGCCTATGTGACGCAGGCCCGCACGCTTCGCGAGCGTCGCAGCTCGTTTATTAAGATGGTTGTCATCTCCGTCCTTGTCGCGGCAATCTGCTCACGCCTTCGTGGTACAGTTGGTGCGCTTGGGTTTTCGATCTCTACGGGCCTCGTGATCTGGGGTGTGGTCGATGCGGTCATGCTGACCAGTCAGATCAAGGTGCTCGACAAGCGCGCAATGGATATGATGCGCGCCCGCGACGCCGCTGCTAAGATCGCCGCCGAGGCGCAAGAACTGTAACGACGCCAGACTCGATGGGAAGGTCTAAAGATGGCACAGGATATGCAGGACGCCGGTAACGTCTCCGCCGAGCTCGACGCCATGGTGTGCGACCTGATTGGTGCGTTCTTGGACGACCTTGCCGCCGGCGAGAATCCGGGCGTGGTCGTGGCGATCGAGGACGCTGCTTCCAACCGCTATCTGGCGGCGCTCGACGAGGACGGCGAAGAGGCGTGCCTGGAGGCGGCCACCAACTTTATCTCCGAGCACAAGATGGGTCTTAAAGACGAGGGCCTGGGCCGTATCGCCCGCTATGCCATCGGCTATACCGGTTGTGTCGAGATCGATGGCGGCTACCATGACGCCCTGCTCGTGAGCTTCTTTGAGACGACGCTCGAGAGCGGTTTTTCGGCATATGTGCTGTATGAGGGCATGGGCGCCGGCGATGGTTTTATGTGGAGCGACCCTGAACCTGCAGGTGAGGAAACCCCTCTCATCTAAAATCGCTAAAATAAACGAGTTTTCGGTAAAAGGCTCAATATTCCCGCTGAGCGTTGTATCGCTGGGCGGGCCGCATACGCGTGCCGTTTGTATATGGATAGAAGATAGGGGAACTACATGCGCGTAGACAATCTGAGGAACATCGCCATCATCGCCCACGTCGACCACGGCAAGACGACGATGGTCGACAAGCTCCTGCGTGCCACGGACGCCTTCCGTGCCAACCAGCAGGTCGAGGACCGCGTTCTGGATTCCAACGACCAGGAGCGCGAGCGCGGCATCACGATTCTCGCCAAGAACATCTCTATCGAGTACAAGGACGTTAAGATCAACGTCATCGACACTCCGGGCCACGCCGACTTTGGCGGCGAGGTCGAGCGCGTGCTGCGTATGGCCGACGGCGCCCTGCTGCTGGTCGACGCCTTTGAGGGCCCCATGCCCCAGACCCGCTTCGTGCTGCGTCACGCTATCGACACCGGCCTTAAGATCATGATCGTCATCAACAAGATCGATCGTCCGGGCGCCAACCCCGAGAAGGCCTACAACGACTGCCTGGACCTCATGGCCGACCTGGGCGCCACCGACGACCAGCTTGAGTTCGCCATGGAGCACGTGGTCTACGCTAGCGCCATGAATGGCTTTGCCCGCCTTGACCCCAACGACGGCAATATGGACATGTACCCGCTGCTCGATATGATCATCGACGACATGCCCGCGCCCGAGGTTGACGAGAACGCCCCGCTAGCCATGCAGTGCGTGACCATCGACCACTCCAACTTCGTTGGCCGCATCGGCATCGGTCGCGTGTACTCCGGCACCATCCATCAGGGCGACCAGATTCTGGTTGTGAAGAACGACGGCTCCAGCGCCACCGCTACCGTCAAACAGCTCTTTACCTTCGACTACCTGGGCCGCACCGAGTGCCAGGAAGTCGGCGCCGGCGATATCGCCGCCGTCGTGGGTATTGACCGCACCGATATCGGCGATGTCTACACCGACCCCGAGAACCCCGTTGAGCTCGAGCCCATCGAGATCGACCCGCCGACCCTGTCCATCGTCTTTGAGGCTTCGACCTCCCCGCTCGTCGGTCGCGACGGCGACATCGTGGGCGCCCGTCAGCTCAAGGAGCGCCTGTTCAACGAGGCCGAGAACAACGTGACCATGAAGATCGAGGAGCTCGAGGACAAGAGCGGCGTTGAGGTCTCGGGTCGCGGCATCCTGCACCTGTCCGTCCTGATGGAGTCCATGCGCCGCGAGGGCTTTGAGTTCCAGGTCGGCCGTCCCCGCGTTCTGTTTAAGAAGGACGAGAACGGCAACAAGATGGAGCCCGTCGAGCAGGCTGTTGTCGAGTGCCCGGACGAGTACTCGGGCAAGGTCGTTGAGGTCTTCGGTACCTCCGGCGGCATCATGACGAGCATGGATACCTCGGGCATCGTGACGCACCTCGAGTTTAAGATCCCGACCCGCGGCATCATGGGTCTTAAGAACCGCATCATGAACGTTACCCACGGCGAGGGCGTGTTCTACCACACCTTCCTGGAGTATGGTCCTTACGCCGGCGAGATCGGCAACCGCCAGAACGGCGCCATGATCTCCATGACCACCGAGAAGGCCGTTGCCTATGCTCTGGGTACGCTGCAGGAGCGCGGCCAGCTGTTTGTTGAGCCGGGCACCGAGTGCTACGAGGGCATGATCGTGGGCGAGCGCAGCAAGGCCGGCGACATGGTCGTCAACATCGCTCGTACCAAGAACCTGGGCAACCAGCGTTCCTCGACCTCCGATATCTCCGTCCAGCTGGTGCCGCCCCGCACCTTCTCGCTGGAGGAGGCGCTGGAGTACATCGCCGACGACGAGCTGGTGGAGATCACTCCCAAGAACATCCGCCTGCGCAAGCGTCTGCTCAACGCTACCGACCGCAAGAAGGCTGCCGTTCGCGCTGGCCAGGTCAACAAATAAGCGCTGGGGCTTATAACCGTCAATAAGAAAGGGCGTCGACCGCAATGGTCGGCGCCCTTTTTGGTGCAGGGGGCAGGTTCGTTTGCGCCGCCACAAAGGTGCTTGGCATCTTTGTGGCGGTTAGCTGCTAAGCGGTGGGGAGTCCCGGCGTGTTAGTCGGCTGCTGCGGCTTGAGGTGGGCGTTGTGCCAGATGATTTGGATGATGTAGCCGAGCATAAAGACAAAGGCCACGCCGCTGATGAAGCCGCCTACGAGGGGAAGCCCCGTGAGGGCGCCTGCGATTACGCCACCAACGGCTGCCATGGCGTAGCGGTTCTGGCTGTGTCCGACCATGCGTGCAATCGCGCACCCTGCAAAGGCACTCGACACCAGCGCGATGCCAATGACACCGCACATGAGGGCTCCGGCAAGCGACAGACCGGCGATAGAGATAATCAGCAGTAGGGCGGCGGGGGCGATAGCAATCGTACCCAGAAGACCGCTCACCCACAGGGGCGTGGGGCGCTGGTGGAGCATGCCGGCGGCGCTGGCGGTCGCGCGCGGAAAGACGAGCTCGAGCAGCAGAGCGACAAAGCAGGTCGAGAGCGCCGCGGCGACGATGCCGCCGATGACATCGTTAACGGTGGAAGTATCCTCGTTCTCGGTGCGGTCGATCTTGAGCGCACCGACCTCGGCTCCCGCGGCGCGCTCGGGGTCCTCGGAGACGTGCGCGTTCACGGTGCCGGTGATGTGGGCGTTCTTGCCCAGGATGAGCTTGTCGGCCCAAACCTCAACATTGCCCTCGACGGTGCCATCGATGGTTACCGTGTCGCCCGCAAGCGCTGCCGACTTGGCGGAGCCGCGCAGAGCAACCGTCTCGCCCATCGCGTAAAAACAGTTGGCAGAGCTGTCGGTGTTGAGCACAACGTGCTGACCGACGACCGTGACGCTGCCGTCAACCGTGGTCTTGGCGATATCAATCGTGCGCGCCGCAAGACGAACGGCGCCGCCCACCGTGCAGTCGCGAATTGAGAGGGTATCGCCCGCAGCGATGATATCGTGGTCGATGGACGCGTCATCCAAGTTGAGGGCCTGACCGGCCCAGTACAGGTCACCCTCGACGCCGGACGGATTGGCGTCATTGTCGGTCGCAAGGACATTGCCTGCGGTGTCCGTGCCGGCGAACGACGCCGTGGGAAGCACGGTGATCGCCAGCGCGATGAGCGCGAATAGGATGGTGATGCGGCCCCATGCTTTACGGCGCTGGGTCAACGGGAATTGATTGCAGGGCATAGTGAATCCTTCGTTAGATACTCGGCATATATCTAACAGGGTACCCAACGCGTGGGCGCTCTAAAAGAACCTCTCGGTTGCATTTCGAAGGGTCGTGCCGTGCTGTCTACTTTTTACGGTGCAAGAAGCGCGCAATATCTTCTTCGGTGGGGCTTTTGATGTCAAAGCGCAGTGAGAGCCAGCGCAGACCCATGGTCACGACAACGCATACGACCAACGCGACGACATTGCTGACCAAGCCACTCATAACGAGGCTTACATAGCTTGCCGATCCGGCGATGGCCGCGATGGCATAAAAGTTAGTGCGTTGGAAAATGCCCGGAACCACGCCCATAAAGCCGTCGCGCAACATGCCGCCGCCCACCGCGGTAAAAAAGCCCATCATGATGCACACCGCCGGTGCAAAGCCGTAGACCAGCGCCTTGTCCGCTCCGGTGGCGGCATAGATGCCGACCGAGATGATGTCGAGCAATGGGATGAGTTTCTCGGGTTTATCGACGATTGCCGGGAAGATGTAGATGATGGCCGCCGTTGCGATGGAGAGCGGCAGCGCCATTGGCTGGTTGAGGATGTAGACGTTGCCGACCTGGAGTGTCATATCGCGCAAAAGACCGCCGCCCAGACCGCAGACCACCGCGAGCGCGACCGCGCCCACCAGGTCAAGCTTATGTTCGCGCGCGACCAGCACGCCCGAGATCGATGCAGCGACAACGGCGAACATCTCGAGCCAAAAGGGGATAGCGACCATGGCATCCGAGGCATGTGAGGTAACGGTTATAGCGGCGACGACGGGCAAGATGGGGTCCTTTGAGTTACGGGTTTGGACAATGCCCGTACATAGTACATGTTCGGCGCCGATTGCGACCCTATTGCTCGGCAAACGGTCGGGACTGGGCGCGGGCGTGGCGCTGCTGGAATGCCAGGGATCCAAAACATGTACGTCACTCTCCAAAAACGACATTTTTTGACATCTTTGGAGGCTGACGTACATGTTTGGATTGAGCTCACAGCATGAGTGAGTTAATTTACTCACATCCGGTATATTCCCCCACTTCAACGGACATAAGAGTTGGATACCGGCTCAGAGCGAGAGGCCCTCAATGGATACTCCTGTTCTCATTTCGCATAAAACCGCATGGCTTGTCCATCATGTGCCCCAGAATTTGGTTCAATCTCTTGCGCGGCACGACTACCAGATAGGCGCACGAGGCATCTCCACCCAGCAACGCGTTGCGCGCATACGACAGGCCCTTACCGACTGCGGCATTCCGTCCGATATGCTCAAGACTATCGATATCTCGGTTGTATTCGAATTCGAGCGAATTCGCACCAAAGGCGTCATTTGCCACATTCTTGGACAAAATCTTCCCTACGAGCATATTGACGAGTTGACGCCCGGAATCTTCATCACCGACGAAGCCTTCACCTTCGTGCTCGCTGCCGAGTGGATGGATAGGATCGAATACCTCGAATATGGCTATGAAGTTTGCGGCGATTATCGCATGGGGCTCAATCCCGCCGACCCTTATACCGAGCAACCAGCCACCACCTCCAAGGATGAAATAACCGAACTGCTCGATCGGCACCCCGGCAAACCCGGTGCCACACGTGCACGGCTCGCGCTCAGGCACATCTACAATCGCTCGGCCTCGCCTATGGAGACCGCTTCGGCAATCGCCCTCTCGCTCCCAGTAAGCGACGGCGGCGTTGGCATCCGAGGTCTCGAACTCAACAAGCCGCTCGAGATCCCTCAACGTCTCTGGCATTGCGCCAAAGCTCGAACACTCAAAATCGATGCGCTCGTTACCTACAAGCGCAAGGAGCTCGGTATCGAATATAAGGGTGGCTTTCACGATGAGTTCGAGCGCAAGGGAGCAGATGCGGAGCGAGAGGCCGTTCTCTCCCAAATGGGATATCGAATCGTTACGCTCACTTCGGCTCAGTTCGGCAGCCAGCTCGCCTTTCACCGCGCCATGAACAACATTCGCGAAGCACTCGGCATGCCTCGCTGTACCGACACCGGGTACCAGCGAGAGCAAAACGAACTACGCAAGGCGCTTATCCGCAACTGGAAGGGCATGCGAGACGAAGAGGCACCTTCCGAATAGTGCCACTCCCGCGAACTCAATCCAAACGTGTACATCAGCCTTCAAAGATGTCGAAAAATGTCGGTTTTGGAGGGTGACGTACATGTTTGGGGAAGCGTGGGATCGAGACGTATTTCGATAACAAAAAAGCTCCCATTGTTGGGAGCTTTCTCAACCAAAATGGCGGAGGAGGAGGGATTCGAACCCTCGTGACCTTATACAGGCCAAACGGTTTTCGAGACCGCCGCATTCAACCACTCTGCCACCCCTCCGCGTGGGGTAAAAACAAAGCAGGCACGAAGGCCTGCTTTGGAATTAACTGGCGGAGAGTCAGGGATTTGAACCCTGGAGACGCTTTTGACGCCTACACGATTTCCAATCGTGCTCCTTCGGCCACTCGGACAACTCTCCGTTAAATGCGAAAGTCAGTATACACGAGGAATCGCAAAGTGCAAACAGAAAAGTTGGCATTTTTTAAAACGCTCGGCCGCGCTTGGCGTTGCAGTGGGGTTTGAGGTGCCAAAAAAAACGGCTTCCGACCAGCGTGGTTGATCAACTCAATTGTTCAAAAGGGGTATTCATAAGCGACTTGGCAATGAATTTAAAAATCTTTGGGTGGTGCTGTGGACCGCTGGTATGCATTTTGCGACCACAGCCTTGTGCCCGTTGACCTGCGGCTTGGCTCAGCTTGTCCCCGCGGCATCGTATCTTGTCCACAAATCCGTCAAGCTCTTGGTCGGCATTTGGTTGGAATGCGCATGAAACGTGGTGCGAGCATGGGCATATGTGGAGGTCATGAGGTTGTAGCTGCATATTCTTGCGGCCTGGGAGGTTGAAAGATATTATTACCAAGTCTTTTCCTGCTTCAGGCGCACCTTCACGACCTGAAGCCACATTTGCCCAGAGGAGGTGACAATATGAAGGCTTATGAACTGCTGTTCTTTGTTGACCCGTCGCTCGACCCCGAGACTCGTCTCGCTGTTATGAAGCGTATCGATACCACGATCGCTGAGGGCGCTGGCAAGGTCGACTCCGTTGACGAGTGGGGCAAGCGCAAGCTCGCCTACGAGATCAACGACCTCACCGATGGTGACTACACCCTCATCAACTTCCACGCAGATCCTACCCAGATCGCCGAGCTTGATCGCGTCCTGCGCATCACCGACGCTGTGGTCCGCCACATGATCGTCCGTCGCGACGACCAGGAGTAAGACTGTCGTTTTGGACTGGGCTTGTGCCCCAAGAGGAAGTAGTGAGTTATGAGCATCAATCGAGTGAACATCACCGGTAACCTCACGCGTGATCCCGAACTGCGCGCCACCGCTGGCGGAACCCAGGTTCTGTCCTTTGGCGTCGCCGTGAACGATCGTCGCCGCAACCCGCAGACTGGCGAGTGGGAGGACTATCCCAACTTTGTCGACTGCACTATGTTCGGCACGCGCGCCGAGGCCGTGAGCCGTTTCCTGGCAAAGGGAAACAAGGTCGCGATCGAGGGCAAGCTGCGCTACAGCTCTTGGGAGCGCGACGGCCAGCGCCGGAGCAAGCTTGAGGTCATCGTCGATGAGATCGAGTTTATGAGCTCCCGTGGTGGCCAGGGTGGCTACGATCAGGGCGGTTACGCCCCCGCGGCTCCCGCGCCCGCAGCACGTCCTGCCGCACCGGTGGCTACGCCGCCCGCGGTCGACGTCTACGATGAGGACATCCCGTTTTAAGGGCTGTTCACCTATTTTTGAGTGAGAGGCGGCTTCGGTTCGCCGAAGTTGCCAAACGAAAGGTATTTTGACATGGCTAATGATTTTTCTGCACGTCAGCCGCGTCGTAAGTACTGCCAGTTCTGCAAGGAGAACACTGAGTTCATCGACTATAAGGACACTCAGCTTCTCCGTAAGTACATGACCGACCGTGGCAAGATCAAGCCCCGTCGCGTCACTGGCGCTTGCACGCAGCATCAGCATGACATCGCCAACGCCATCAAGCGCGCCCGCGAGATGGCTCTCCTGCCGTACACCGTCCCCGTGGTTTCCTCTCGTGGCAACCGCGACCGCGGCTAAGAAGGGAGACGCATCATGAAGGTTATTCTTCTCGATGAGATCAAGGGCAAGGGCGGCGAGGGTGACGTCGTAGAGGTCGCTCAGGGTTACGCTGAGAACTTCCTGTTCCCCAAGAAGCTCGCTGTTGCCGCCACCAAGGGCAACCTCAAGCAGCTTGACGAGCGTCGCAACAACATCGCCAAGCGCGAGGCCGTCCGTCTGGCTACCGCCAACGAGACCAAGGCTGCCTTCGAGGGCAAGACGGTCACCGTTGACGTCAAGGTCGGCGACGAGGGCATCCTCTTTGGCTCCGTTACCGCCGCTATGATCGCTGACGCCATCAAGGCTCAGCTCGGTATGGACATCGACCGCAAGCGCGTCGAGCTCGGTAAGCCCATCAAGGTTGCCGGTGCCCACACCGTTGCCATCTCGCTGTACCGCGAGATCAAGGCCGAGGTTGTCGTTCTCGTCGGCGTTACCGCCGAGGAGCTCGCTGCCGAGGCTGAGGCTGAGGAGACCGCTGAGGTCGCCGAGGCCGAGACCGCCGAGGTCGAGACTGAGGCTGCTGCCGAGTAGCATTTGCTGCAACGCAACAATCTTGTTCTAAGAAGGGCGCTCTGGGAGACCAGGGCGCCCTTTTGTTTTTTGCGCTGAGTGAGTGTCATGGTGAACGTTGCGTCGAAGTCCTATATACGGGACCGTTCATCCGTTTCGTTCGGTGATGATTGCCGGGGCGCGGCCCGTTTTGGGACCGTGACTGATACTATGGATGCTCGCAAGCGATATGAATGAGGATGCTCATGGCATATGACGAAAGGGAGATGGGGCTGACGGTCGAGGACCGTGGCTCCAAGTTGGGTCTCCCTCAAAACCAAGATGCAGAGGCCAACGTACTGGCCGCTATGCTGCTATCGCCCGAGGTGGTCGAGGAGGCCCAAGTCGAGCTGCAGCCCGATGACTTCTACCGGCCCATTCATAAGACCATCTACACCGCGATGGTCGATATGTACAACAGCCGCATTCCCATCGACTCCATCTCGCTGATCGATTACCTGCGCAGCATCAACAAGCTTGATGCCGTGGGCGGCGAGGCCTACATTTTGGAGCTGATGGGTCAGACTCTGTCGCTCGTGAACTGGCAGCACCATGCCTCCATCGTCCGTCGCGACTCGATGCTGCGCGAGCTGATCGGTGCCACCAACGAGATCAACGCCCTGGCCTATAACGCCCCCACCGACACCAAAGAGGTTGTCGAGCTGGCCGAGAGCAAGCTGCTCAAGGTCACGGCACGCGAGGTCAAGTCGAGCTACAAGACGCTGACCGAGTTTATGGTCGAGGCCTATAACGAGGCCGAGGAAGTGTGCCAGGCCGGTGGCCAGGCTGCGGGCGTGCCCACGGGCTTCCCGTCGCTCGACCGCATGCTCATGGGTTTTCGCGAAGGCCAGCTCATCATCATCGGTGCCCGTCCTGCCGTGGGTAAGACGTCGTTCGCTCTGAATCTGGCGCTCAACGCTGCCGCTGCTGGTTATACCGTCGGCTTCTTCTCGCTGGAGATGTCGGGCAAGGAAATTGCCCAGCGTCTGATTTGCGCCTATGCCATGATCTCGATCAGTGATTTCCGCATGGGCCGCATTAGCCCCGAGCAGTGGGCCAATATCAACGAGGCCACGCAGACCTTATCCAAGCTGGATATTCTGATTGACGATACGCCCGGCACCACAGTGACCGAGATTCGCGCCAAGAGCCGCCGTATGCTCCATAACAAGGAGAAGGCCATCATCATCCTGGACTACCTGCAGCTGGTGAGTCCTCCGCCGGGACGCCGCTCCGAGAGCCGTACCGTCGAGGTTTCGGAGATGTCGCGTGGTCTGAAGATCATGGCCAAGGAGCTCAAGATTCCGCTCATCGCGCTGTCGCAGCTGTCACGTCAGGTCGAATCCCGTACCGGCAAGCGCCCGCAGCTTTCCGACCTTCGTGAATCGGGCTCCATCGAGCAGGACGCCGATATCGTTATGTTCTTGGACCGCTCCGCCGACGAGGCCGAAGCCTCGCGCGACGATCGACCCGACGAGGGCGTTACGCGTATCGTCGTGGCCAAGAACCGTTCGGGCCCGATCGGCGACGTCGATCTGATGTTCCTGCCGGCATCCACCAAGTTTTATGAGCTTGATGGGGCACATGCCGAGGAGTAGGACAGGCGCCCGTTGCACGGGTATACTGGGAATGTTTTGTGCTTCTGCGTGCCGGCGTGGCGCGTAGACAGTCCATGAATGTAAGGAGTAAACATGCCGTCAACCGTTTTGGTCGGTGCCCAGTGGGGCGATGAGGGCAAGGGTAAGATTTGCGACCTGGTCGCCGGCGACTTCGATGCCGTCGTACGCTACTCGGGTGGCAACAACGCCGGTCACACCATCGTCGTCAACGGCAAGAAGTACGGCCTGCACCAGGTGCCCTCCGGCATCATGTATTCCGACCACGTGTCGGTGATCGGTAACGGCTGCGTCGTCAACCCCAAGGTTGTCCTTGAGGAGATCGACATGTTCGAGGCCGACGGCATCACCACCAAGAATCTCAAGATTAGCGGCAACGCGCATGTCATCATGCCGTACCACATCGATCTGGATGGCGCCTTTGAGCAGAAGCTCGGCAAGAAGAACATCGGTACCACCAAGCGTGGCATCGGTCCGTGCTATCAGGACAAGATGGCCCGCATTGGCCTGCGCATGCAGGACATGCTGGACGAGGCGCTGTTCCGCGACAAGCTGGAGACCGCTCTCGCCCGCGTGAACCCCGAGCTCGAGCTCATCTACAACCTGCCCACCTACACCGTGGACCAGATTTGCGACGAGTACCTGCCGATGGCCGAGCGCCTGCGTCCCTACATCACCGAGACGAGTCTGCTGCTCAACAACATGATCGACGAGGGCAAGGACCTGCTGTTTGAGGGCGCCCAGGCGACGCTGCTCGACATCGACCACGGCACCTATCCGTACGTGACGTCTTCCAACTGCACCGCCGGCGGCGCCATTACCGGTTCCGGCGTCGGCATGAAGAACGTCGACCGCGTGCTGGGCGTCATGAAGGCCTATATCACCCGCGTCGGTTCGGGCCCCATGCCCACCGAGCTTTCCTATGAGTCCGAGGCCGGTCACACGCTGACCGAGGAGGGCTATGAGTACGGCGTGACCACCGGTCGCCGTCGTCGCTGCGGCTGGTTTGACGGCCCTATCGCCAACTATGCCTCGCGCGTCAACGGCCTCACCGACATCGCCATGACCAAGCTCGACGTGCTTTCGGCCTTCGACACCATCAAAGTGTGCGTGGCCTACGACGTCGATGGCGAGCGTTACACGAGCGTGCCCGAACACCAGGTGCGCTTTGAGCATGCCAAGCCCATCTACGAGGAGCTCCCTGGCTGGAAGTGCGATATCACCGGTTGCCGCAGCTTTGACGAGCTGCCGCAGGAGGCTCAGGACTACGTGGCGTTTATCGAGGATCTGGCACACACCCGCGTGACGTTCATTGGCGTCGGCGCTGGTCGCGAGCAGATCATCAACCGATTCTGGAAGTAATCGGGACTATTTGGTTATTGCGATATACCCCTTTGCAGCCCGGACGGGCGGCCGAGGGGTATATTTGCTTACAAAGGGCTCGCGCGGAGCGGGCCGTTCATCCATAGAGGAGGCACCCTTGAAGGCGGACACTCAAACCATCGACATCCTGTTGTTGGGCAGCGGCGGCCGTGAGCATGCTTTGGCAGCTAAGCTCGCAGCATCACCGCGCGCCGGCAAGCTCTACATCGCGCCGGGCAACGGCGGCACCACGAGCTGCGGCGAGAACGTTGTTCTCGACGACTGCGATCCTGCGGCCGTGGCGGCGTTTGCGCAGAGCCACGGATGCGGACTCGTGGTAATTGGCCCCGAGGCTCCGCTCGTGGCGGGCGTGGCCGACGCCGTGCGCGCGTCGGGTATTCCCTGCTTTGGCCCGGGTGCCGAGGGTGCCCAGATGGAGGGCTCCAAGCTGTTCTCCAAGCAGCTCATGGAGCGTGCGGGCATTCCGACGGCAGCCTACGGCTCGTTTACCGACGAGGCTTCGGCTCTCGCCTACGTACGCGAGCAAGGCGCCCCGCTGGTCGTCAAGGCCGACGGCCTTGCCGCAGGCAAGGGCGTTATCGTGGCGACCGAACTTGAGCAGGCCGAGGATGCCGTGCGCGAGTGCTTTGGCGGCACCTTTGGCGATGCCGGCAACACCGTGGTTATCGAGGAGATGCTCGTTGGTCCCGAGTGCTCGCTGCTGGCCTTTACCGACGGCAAGACCGTGCGCCCCATGGCTACCTCGCAGGACCACAAGCGCGCGCTCGAGGGCGACAAGGGCCCCAACACCGGCGGCATGGGCGTCTACAGCCCGGTGCCCATCGTGACCGATGAGGAGCACGCCACGATGGTGAAGGTCATGGAGCAGACCGTTGCCGAGCTTGCTGCCGAGGGCATCGACTACCGCGGCTGCCTGTATGGCGGCTTTATGCTCACCCCCGCCGGCCCCAAGGTGCTGGAGTTCAACGCCCGCTTTGGTGATCCCGAGACGCAGGTCGTGCTCCCGCGCCTTAAGAACGACCTGGTCGAGGTTATGCTCGCCTGCGCCAACTGCGAGCTTGATCAGATTGAGCTCGACTGGCGTGACGAGTGGGCCGTGGCTGTTGTTCTGACGAGCGCGGGCTATCCCGGCAGCTACGAGAAGGGCAAAGTCATCACCGGCATCGCCGACGCCGAGGCCATGGAGAACGTGACCGTGTACCATGCCGGCACCGCCGTGGTGGACGGCCGGCTCGTGACCAACGGCGGTCGTGTGCTTGCCGTGACCGCGCTGGGCGACACGTTCGAGAACGCTCGCAACCTTGCCTACGAGGCCTGCGAGAAGATTGATTTTGAGGGCAAGACCCTGCGTCACGACATCGGCCTGCGCGCGCTGCGCGGCCGCGACGCCTGGGATGCCTAAAATCCGAGAGGGATGAGACGGATGGACGAGAAGAACGAAGAGCTCGTGGACGCGCAAATCGTCGAAGAGGACAGCCGCATGTATGGGCACGCCGAGGGCGAGCCGGGTGGCGAGGTCGCTGACGAGCCGGCGCTGGTGCTGGGCGACGACGACCCGCACGATGCCGAGCTGCACGAGAAGATTCTTTCGGAGGAGTGCGCCTGGAAGGGCAAGATCCTTGACGTCCACCGTCTTGAAGTTGAGCTGCCCAACGGTCACCGCAGCGCCCGCGATATCGTTCGCCATCCGGGCGCGGCGGCCGTTGTGGCGCTTACCGAGAGCGGCAAGATCGTACTGGTACGTCAGTACCGCACCGCCATCGACCGCGTGACGGTCGAGATTCCCGCCGGCAAGCTCGATCCAGGCGAGGACCCGCTCGATTGCGCCAAGCGCGAACTGCATGAGGAGACGGGCTTTAGGGCCGGTCGCATTCGCTTTTTGACGTCGATTGTCACGTCCTGCGGTTTTTGCGATGAGATCATCCACATCTACTTGGCTACCAAGCTCGAGTTTGATGCGCCCAACCCCGATGATGACGAGTTTGTCAACGTGGACCTGGTGCCGCTGCACGAGCTGATCGACGCCGTGCTCGACGGCAAGATCGAAGACGCCAAGACCGTCGTAGGCGCCTTGGCCTGCGACAGCATCGCTCACCGCCTTGGGGGTACGGAGCTTTAACGAGTGGGGATGGCCCTGGGACAAGTACTACTGATTGCTTTTTCCCAGGGCCTTACGTTGCTGATATTTCTTTGAGGATCACATGCTGAAGAGGTTTCTTTCTTACTACGAGCCCCAGATGGGGCTTTTTGTTGCTGATACTGTTTGCGCTCTGGTGCTTGCCGCCATTGACCTGGCGTTCCCCATTATCCTGCGCAATTTGACCGGTGGGCTATTTACTCAGGGTCAGGCTGCCATTATGCAGGCGCTCGGCATGATCGCGGTGGGCTTGGTGCTGATGTATGCCGTCCGCTGCGCCTGCCGCTACTTTGTGAGCTATTGGGGTCACGTGATGGGCGCGCGCATGGAGTCCAAAATGCGCGAGGACCTGTTCGACCAGTATGAGCGCTTTAGCTTTGCGTACTTCGACCGCAACAGCTCGGGCGACATGATGAGCCGCGTGGTCAACGACCGGTTCGATATCTGCGAGGCGGCGCATCACGTGCCCGAGTGGATCATCATCTGCGGCATCGAGATCATCGGCTCGTTTGTGATCCTCTTTACCATCGCCCCGGTCCTGGCGCTTGCCATGGCTGTGGTGACGGCAGCGTTTGC